>SPBW01000048.1 GCA_004525685.1 Candidatus Atribacteria bacterium | reverse complement strand
TTAGGGCGGAAGGATTTGAACCCTCGATCACGGCGCCAAAGGCCGCTGCCTTACCGCTTGGCTACGCCCTAAAATGTTACGTCTTCTGTGACAATTTCGGATGAAACAAGCGTTCCCGCCTGATTCATGAATTGATGATACTCCTCAAGAATCCGAGTTTCCATGGTCATCCTGAATGCATTGTCGATTGGGTGCGCCGTGTCTCGGAATTGGCCATTCTTCACTTCGCGACTTGGCATGGCAACGAACAGCGATTCCTTGCCTTGGATAATCTTCACGCTATGGACGATGAATACGTCGTCAAACACAATCGAACAGAACGCCTTGAGGTTTCCTTCGTCTCGCATAGGTCGGACTTCAATCTTTGTGATTTCCAATTTTCGAACCTCTCAGAGTCGCGGGATTCTGGGCAATGTTAGCTGAATGGCTGAATCCATGCAATCACCTAGGATCTCCGCTCACTCTGGCACTGCGTGCAGTAGGGTGAGGATCAAGAGGTTGTCTCTCACGCGGATTGGCGAGTTCTGCCGAAACACAACATCTCTTCACCATGAAGAGCATGACGCGCTTGAAGCAACCAACATCGCACCCATGCATGCAGGAGCCGTTACTCGTTCGTTCTTCCTTCATCTCTTCGTGTTCTTCATGGTTGGTCTGTCAGGTCTCACATCGCTAGGGGTCTGGCCTATCCGCCGATGGCTGATTGGACGATCTAGCTGCTCTCGGAAATCTCAACTTCTGTGACGCCGTCCCCACCGAGATTCGGAGGGGCAAACCCATGGGATGAGATGAATCGACAGGTTCCCAAATACGATTGCACAGCATCGCGCAGTGCGCCCGTGCCTTTCCCATGAAGGATGCGTGCATTCCGAATGTCAGCCAGCAGCAATTGGTCAAGATACTCTTCCACTTGCCGCAGCGCCTCATTGACCGTCAGCCCTCGCACGTCCAGCTCAAGGGGAACGCGCCGCGATCGCAGCTGTTTGGGTCGTATCCTCGTCTTCTTGTCTTGTTTGGAGAGCTCAGTACGAGAGCTCTTCCTTGGCGCAATCAGATCTGTGGGTTCCGTCTGCACACGGATGCCGTCCATATCGACTGTCACAGTGCCCTTGGCTGTTATCTGGACAATGCGTCCATCTGTCGCCAAGCTTCGCACATGCACAGCCTTTCCGACCTCCAGCTGGTCGGGAGGAAGCGAATCGGAATGGCTCAATGTGCGCGCCTCTTCATGGCGCATTCGCGTCTGTTCGCGAAGCACGCTGATCTCGCGCAGATGCTCGCGTCGAGTCTCATCAGCCTCGATCTGTTGCGCCGAAGTCACCAGTGTTTCCAGGCGCTCTTGCGTGTCTCGCAAGAACTGATCCAGCATCTTGAATCGAGCGGAAAGGGCCGATTCCTTCTCCTCTTCAAATGCCGTCAACTGCCGTTCATAGGACTCCCGCAGGAGCTTCGCCTCAGATCGATCCTGTTCAGCAGCCATCCGCTGCGTGCGCATGGCCTGCCGCTCGCGCTCCAGCTCGTCAAGGATGTCGTCAGCACGAATCTCTCCTTGAGAAAGAAAGGAGCGGGCACGCTCAATCCGATCCTCAGGGAAGCCGAGCTGTTGGGCAATGATGAAGGCATTGCTTCGCCCGGGAACGCCTTCAATGACGCGATAGGTCGGAGACAAGGTCTTCACATCGAACTCCATCGACGCTGTCTTGACCTCGGGGTGTCGGATGGCAAAGTACTTGAGCGGCGTCAGATGCGTCGACACACACACCAACGCATTGGATTCAAGCAAGGATTCGATGACCGAGAGCCCAAGCGCTGCCCCTTCCTGGGGATCTGTTCCCGCGCCCAGTTCGTCGAGAAGAATGAGCGTGTCAACGTCAGCGGATTCAAGAATGGAGACGATGTTGGTCATGTGGGCAGAGAATGTGGACAGATTCTGCGCAATCGACTGCTCATCTCCGATGTCTGTCCGAATGCTCGATAGCAGCGGCAGCTCGGAATCCGGTGATGCCGGGATGGGGATCGCAGCCTGCGTCATCAGAGCCAATAGCCCAATCGTCTTTAGGCTCACGGTCTTGCCGCCGGTGTTGGGACCCGTGAGCACCATCATGCGCGATCCATCACCCAAAGAGAGCGATACGGGCACGACCACGTCGGGGTTGATGAGCGGATGCCGAGCATTGCGAAGCGAAATGGCCTTGCCCAGCGTCGGAAACCCACTTCGCGTCTGGACTGCATACTCCGCACGGGCAAACGTCGAATCCAGATGCGCGAGAATGGCCCGGTCCCTGAGAAAGGCCGTTTCCGATTCGAGAAACTCTTGAGTCAGTGTATGGAGGATGCGGCGAATTTCCTCGCGAATGTCGCTATCCAGCTGACTGACCAGGTTGTTCTCGGAGACGAACCCGGGCGGCTCTACATACAGGGTCTGTCCCGTCGCAGATCGGTCATGCACGATGAATTCCATCGCGCTGATCGCGCCACTTCGAATAGCGACTACCAGCCTGCCTCTGCGACGGGTAATCACAGGCTCAGAGATAAGTTCGGGATTACGATCAATGAATCCCTGCAACTTCGACTCGATGCGACCTTCAATCGTTCGGCGCTTTCCCGTCAACTGACTCAGTTGCGGTGTCGCATCGTCTCGAATGTCTCCCCGCTCGTCGATGGCGCGATGGATGTTCCGACGAATCGCTGGCCCACCAGCTGTTAGCCGCTGCGCAATCGCAGACAAGAGTGGCTCTTGGGCATTCTCAGTCAGCGTCGCTTTCACTTGCAGCGTTCCTTCGATCGTATTGAGGATGACCGCAAACGCCTCTCCATCCAGTGCTCCACGATCCTTGGCGCGCTTGATCAAGGGTGCCAGATCACGCACCGCACCGAGTGAGAACCGTCCATGAACGTTCAGAAACCGTATGGATTCGCTGACCTCATTCATCGCGGCCTCGATCGCCGGGCGATCGGAGATCGGAGCCAGCGCATCGACAGCCTCTTCGCCTAGTGAGCACGAGGCATATTGACGAACGATCGCTTTGACGCGATCGAACTCAAGGTCGCGAAGTGTCTTATCGATGGCTACAACGCTGGCATGCACGATTCCTCCGGACAGGTGTGTAGTGTCGGTGCGACATGATACCGCAATCACGGACGAGGTATCCTCTGGTTGCGCGATGTTGCGATCCAAAGCACAATCCATACTCGCAAGCCCACACCATCTGCTGTTCGCAGGCTTTGCCGAGCCAAGTGTGCATTGCGGAGCACCTCAGGAGGTAAGGTGAAGTCGACATCGATGGTCCGCGTCTATGCCGCTCTGTTCTCAGCGATGGCCATCTGGGGGCTGTCTTTTCTCGCCATCAAGGATGTCATTGAGACCATCCCCATTTTCTCTCTGTTGTTCGCGCGCTTCTTGCTTGCCACCCTGCTCTTGGGGGCCATGGGACTTGCGCGCAAGGCACTACGTCTTCCCAAGCGCGACCTGCTCACGCTTGCCGGGCTAGCACTGCTCAGTCCTGTTGGCTACTTCCTCTTTGAGACCTACGGCGTGTTCTACACCCAGCCCAGTCATGTGTCAGTCATCATCGCCACCATTCCGATCGCCGTCTATCTCATCGCCTTCGCCCGCAGGCAGGAGCGGCTGACGTGGCTCCGATCTGCAGGGATTCTCATTGCCTACTCCGGCGTTCTCGTCATCATCGGATGGGGAAAGAATGATCCTGGCGCAAGCCTGTTTGGCGACGTGCTCGTCTTGGGAGCCGTTCTGTGCGCAGCCACCCGCACAACGCTCATCAAGGACGCACTGCGACGTGTAACGCCGCTTCAGCTCACGTTCTACCAGTTCTTCTTCTCGCTGTTTGTCTTTGGCCCGCTTGCCCTGACAGACGGCGTCAGTTGGATGGGTCAGGTCACCACACTCACATTGCTTGAGCTGTTGTTCCTTGGTGTGTTCTGCTCTGCTGGCGCCTTCCTATTCATGCACTACGCATTGAACCACCTGTCGGCCACCCAGGTTGCCGTGTCAGCCAATCTCGTCCCCGTCATCACGCTCTTCGCAGAGGTCGCCATATTGGGAGCCATGATCACCGTCCCCAAGGCGTTGGGAATAACCATTACGTTGGTCGGCGTGCTTCTCACGCAATTGGACCGCTCGTCCAATCTTCCAGCACGACTTGACTATGACTCCGTCGTGCCAAACAAGCCCACAATTCGCTAGTTGAAGGCCGTTGACGAGGGGTTTGCGCCTCGTACGATCCGGCGCGAGAATGGATGTTCGCCTGAGGAGGCACCATGATCGACATTCACCAACGTTTCAAGCGGCTCCGTGCGCTGGCACTGCCACATCCAGCCCTTGCCAAGGATGTGCTGCGGCTGGCAACACCGGTGACGTTGGGCATGCTCACCTTCACGCTGTTGTCGATTGTCGATACAGCCATGTTGGGGCACTTGGGATCCCTCCCATTGGCTGCTGCTGGCGTGGCCGGAGTTCTCTACTTCGCCGTCGTCTTTCCCATTTCCTCGATGAGCGTGGGAACCCAAACGTTGGTCGCGCGGCGGTTCGGCGAGGGAAGCACAGAGCAGTGCGGACAGGTGCTCAATACGGGATTGCTTGTTAGCCTTGGCCTAGGGTGTGCGCTGTTCATCGCCGCCCCGTGGCTAGCTAAGGTCATCGCGCCGATGACGTCCAATGATCCACAGGTGCGAGAAGCCGGTGCCGTCTACCTGCATTTCCGACTGTTGGGCGCTCCCTTCATGTTGCTCAATTCCATCAGCCTCGGTTTCTTCGCTGGCGTCGGAAAGACAAGACATCAGCTCATGGGCTCGATATTCATCACCCTAACCAACATCGTGCTCGACTATTGTCTGATCTTCGGGAAGGCCGGCTTCCCAAGACTGGAGGTCCAAGGTGCAGCCATTGCATCAAGCATCGCGCTGGGTGTGGGAAGCATCTACTACCTGCTGATTCTGGCACTGCCCGGATATCGCCGCATATTTGGCACCCTTCGAAGTCCTTGGTTTGCGTGGCGATGGCTTCGTCCCATGCTCCGTTTGTCCAGTCCTATTCTTGCGCAGCGCATTCTCTCCAACGGAGCTTGGGCCATCTTCTTCATGATCGTGGCTCGAATTGGGACAATCGAGTTGGCAGCCACCAATGTCATCCGTTCTATCTACCATCTTTCGATCATGATCGCGGTCGGTTTCGGCGTCGCATCTGCTGCGTTGATCGGGCAGAACCTTGGCGCCAAGAACCCGGACAAGGCGGAGCGGCTTGCCTGGGAATCGGTCAAGCTCAGCACCTATGCCATGGTCGTAATCGGCTTGCTGTTCCTTGTTGTGCCAGGCGCCGTGTTCCGAATCTATACCGCCGAGGCGTTCGTGATCTCCACCGGGCGGCTCCCATTGATGCTATTGGGCTTCGTCCAGGTGTTCGCTGGCGTCGCGTTGGTGTTGTCCCAATCCTTGCAGGGAGCTGGGAACACGCGCTATGTGATGATGGTCGAATTCGTCTGCGTGATGCTGTATTTACCCGTCGTCTACCTGCTGGGCCGACACACCTCTCTTGGTTTGATTGGTGCCTGGACCGGCGAGTACGTCTACTGGATCGTGCTTTCTGTGGCCATGGTCGCGAAGTTCCGCACGGGATCCTGGAAGACGATCAAGCTCTAGGTTCGCCTAGGACCAGTACCACATCGGCAACATTCGTGTGTGTCGGCCCTGTCCACAAGAGATCTGCTGTAGCATCAAGCAAATCGTGGCTGTCATTCCTCGCCAAGGCGTCTTGCGGATCCATCCCTTGCTCCTGAGCCAAAGCCACGGTCTGCCCGTCAACGAGTGCGCCAGCAGCCTGCGTGATGCCGTCGATTCCATCTGTGGCCAATGAAGCCAAGGACACGCCCTCAATTCCCTCAAGCTCGATCGCAGCAGACAGGGCAAGCTCTTGATTTCGACCTCCCCGCCCATCGCCGCGAACCGCAACCGTCGTTTCTCCGCCAGCGATGAGCGCCCATCTTGTGCTTGCGCTGGCGGCCAGCCTTCGTGCCTGTTTCGCTAGATCAATGCCAACTGCCCGCGCCTCCCCAACAAGGGGCCGCGGGCAACGATGCACAACGAATCCGCGAGAGCGCGCTGCCAGAGCCAAGGCATCAACAGCTGTCTGGTTGTTGCCCAGCAACACGGTTTGTGCCGTGTCAAAGGCCTGATTGCCAGGCTTCAACGTGTCGGCAATCGCGCCCTTCACACCCGACAGAAGATGTGCCCGAATCGAAAGAGGGATTCGGTCCAACAATCCAACCCGTCGAATCACATCCCATGCATCTGCAAATGAGGTGGGATCAGGGACTGTCGGCCCTGAGGCAATCGACTCCAGGCGATCGCCAAGCACGTCTGACAAGACAAGCGTGATCACAGACGCAGGTGACAAGAGCCCCATCAACTGCCCGCCCTGCAAACGCGAGACGTGCCGCCGTACGGTATTCACCTCATCAATCGTCGCGCCGCTTTGCAGGAGCAGTTGCGTCATGTGAGAAAGCTCAGAAGAGCTGATGCCATCTGGCGGAGATGCCAACATGGCCGACCCGCCGCCAGAGAGCAGGCACAAGACGAGATCTCCAGGCCCCACACGTTGTGAGAGATGGGCGACGGCATCGGCGCCAACCGTTCCCTCAGGAAGGGGATGGCCTGCCTCGATGACGCGCAGGGTATTCGTGATTGTGCCAGTTCCCTTCCCGATAACAGCCACAGCATCGGCAACGCGGTCGGCACCCAGCAGTGACTGCACAGTCTCTGCCATCGGGATGCTCGCCTTGCCGATGGCGATGATCCAGATCTTTCGGTCAAGCAAAGAAACTCGAAGATCGTCCATCGCCAACATATGGTCGTTGACCTCCAACCGTTGTCCAATGAGGGCCGCTGGGTCGACGGCAGCCAGGGCGTGCTGCAGGATGTGCAACTGGGCGTCCTGATGCGGATGCGCTCGCTGAGCGTCTTGATTGATCTGAATCATTGGACATCCTTTCTCTGTACTGTGACGAAGTCGCACAGGCTTGCGGTGGGACAACCAACACAGCGCGGACGGACTCGACAGTGAGTTTGGCCATGCTGAACGAGCAGGGCATGGTACGATGCGAACGTGTTGGCATCTGCAGGAAGCGCCTCGGTGAAGGCCCGCTGGATTTCGACATACGATTCGTCGCCTTCGATCCACCCCAACCGCAGAAGCAGACGTCGTGTGAAGGCGTCCACGACGAAACTCGGCTTGCCTGCCGCGTACACGAGGATCGCATCCGCCGTTTCGTCTCCGATGCCGCGGTTGGAGAGAAGCACGACTCGTTGCGCAGGAAGAGGCAGTTGGAGCAACACGGACAGCTCGCCCTCGTAGTCCTGTGTCAACATGCTGCAGAAACCCTTCAGAGTCGCCGCCTTGGCACGATAGAAGCCGGTCGGCCGAATGAGTGGCTCTAGCCTGGAACCATCAGCAGCATGGATCGCCTCTGATGTCAACAGACCCTCATCCCGCAGTGCCTCAATCGCGCGAGCAGCATTCGCCCAGGTTGTTCGCTGGATCAGGATCGCACCGACAATCACCTCAAACGGATCGTCTCGCCGCGGCCACCAGTCGCGAACACTGTAGCTCTGTGCCAGGATGTCGAAAAGGCCCGTTAGATCCATTCTCTCTCGCCACATATCCGGCAGGATACCGCGCCAGAGGGATCTGTCAATGCTTGCCTTGTATTGCAGAGGTGAATCGTTCGAATGCAAAGACAAATCGCTTTGCATTGCGAATGAGAATCGTTATCATTTAGACATCATGACTCTTTCCATGCTTCCTCTCGGAACCCACGCGCGTGTCACCCACATTGAGGGCGGGCACGGCATACAGAGAAACCTGAATCAACTGGGAATCCATGTTGGCGATGTCGTGTCTCTGGCGCGACGTGGCGCTTTTCGTGGTCCATTCCTTATTCTGGCGCACGGCATGCAAGTGGCGCTCGGACGTGGCATAGCCGCTCACATGGAGGTCGAGCCTCTTCAGGAGCACGTCAACGAAGGAGATCTGCATGACTGAATCACGATCACCTGATATGGTGTCCGCGCTTCGCAGTTCAGGAAGACGCCTCACACCCAAGCGAGCGTTGCTGCTGCGTATCATCCAGCAGAATGCTCATCTCGATGCAGAGGAGATCTATCGCATCGCACAGCAGGACAGGCCACAGATCGGCCTAGCGACGGTCTATCGCACATTGGCGCTGCTCAAGGAGATGGGCATTGTTCGCGCAACCGATCTAGGAGAGAACCATTGTCATTACGAGGTCCTCTCAGGCGATCACGTCCACCTTGTCTGCTCAAAGTGCGGACACGTCAAGGACATACCTGTACCAAGCGCCCTGTTCAAGGCTGCAAGAAGTGAGCAATTTGCAGTTTCGCGCACGCACTTTGAGATGTTTGGGCTCTGCGCATCCTGCGCCGACTCTGAAGCTCCATCGTTTGAGGGAGACTGTGACTAGCACGGCCAAGCCCCCACTTCGAATCGCCCTCATCGGGCAGCCCAATTGCGGGAAGAGCACCCTCTTCAATCACTTGGTTGGATACAAGGCCAATACATCCAACTTGCCAGGCACGACCGTCGAGTACCTTCGTTCCGAGGCATGGGTAGCTGGTCGTCGTCTTGAGATGATTGATCTCCCAGGAACCTACTCGCTCGTGCCTTGTGACGAAGCCGAAGTACAGACGAGGAACTTCCTCATTTCTGAGCCAATCGATGCGGTACTCAACGTCGTCGATGCGTCGCTGTTGTCCCGAAGTCTGGAACTTACCTTGCAGATGCTGGAACTGAATGTCCCCGTCGTCCTGTGTCTCAACATGATGGATGAGGCCCGTCGCAAGGGCATCCATATCGATGTCGATGCCCTGTCAGCACGGCTTGGGATTCCCGTCGTCCCCACGGTTGCTGTGCGTGGAACCGGCGTTCACGAGGCCGTGTCGCAGACCATCCGGATAGCAACGAGCGATCATGCCCCAGCGCCTATCCCTTATAGCGCGGATATCGAGGCCGCCATCGCTTTCGTCGCTTCGCAGATCGAGACAGACAATGATCGGCTGTTCGCCATCAAGCTGTTGGAGGGCGACGTCTTCTTCAGGGATCGGATCCATAGGTCACTGCCTGGGCTGGACCAGACGATCGCTGCAGCACAAGACGGCATCAAGCAGGCACGCGGCCGGCCGGCGGACCAAGTCTTCTCTGCAGAGCGGCATGCACAGGCGATGGATGTGTTCGAGTCTGCGGCAACTGTTGGAGCCCCCATTCAAACGTTCCGCGATCACGTCGATCGCGTGCTCATGCATCGCACCTTCGGCTTGGTCGCGCTGGCAGCTATTCTCTACGGCCTCTTCTTCTTCGTGTTCAAGATCGGATCAGCCATTGAAGCGCCAATCTACGGGCTGTTCGATCAGCTGGTTACATGGCTAGGCAGCGCCCTTCCGTCAGATGGACTGGCGTTTGCTGCCTTTCGAGGACTTCTACAAGGCATCGGCGGCGGCTTGGGCATTGTCCTGCCGTTCTTGGTTCCCTTCCTGTTTGGCCTGGCCATACTGGAAGACGTCGGCTACTTGCCACGGGCCGGGTACTTGGCGGACGGACTCATGCACCGAATCGGATTGCATGGGAAGTCAGTCATTCCCTTCATCCTCGGGTATGGATGCAGCGTCCCAGCCGTGATGGCGACTCGGATTCTGGAGAACAAGCGCGATCGATTCATCACCGCCATGCTGGCAATCATGGTCCCCTGCGTAGCGCGCACGACCGTTATCTATGGATTGGTCGGGTACTTCATTGGGCCCCATCTTGCGTTCTTGCTCTATGTGATCAATCTGTTCGTCATCGCCTTGTCAGGCAAGGTGTTGACCAAGTTGATGCCCGGTGTTACGCCGGGGTTGATTCTGGAAATCCCGTCGTACAAGGTGCCGTCGCTACGCGTCATCGGCGCCAAGATGTGGATGCGTGTTCGCGAATTCCTTCGCCATGCCATGCCAATCCTCGTGATTGGGTCTATCGTGATGAGTCTGCTCGAACACTTCGACGTATCCAGGTTCTTGAATGCCATCGTGCTGCCCATCACCTGGCCCTTGGGATTACCCATGGTTCTGGGCGTTCCATTGATCTTTGGCATCTTTCGCAAGGAGCTGACCTTGGTGATGCTGTTCGCGGCACTGGGAACGATGGAAGTGGCCACGATCCTTTCGTCAGGACAGATGTTTGTCTTTGCGTTGTTCACGCTGTTCTACATCCCCTGCATCGCCACGATCGCTGTCTTGCGGAGAGAATTCGGAACGATGCGAACGGCGTCTGTGATCGTTGCGACCACAGGAATCGCACTGGTCGTCGGATTGATCGCTCGGGGAATCTGGGCACTCGTCTAGGAGCAAAGACGCAAGCGGTGTGCCTAGCGCACATCCTTAGCTTGCATCCAGCCGCTTCGCTCGCCGGGCCACACGGTCAAGAAGTGCCTGATCATGCCGTTCTCGTAGCGTGATCGCATGTTTGGACAAACACTCAGCCTGGTCTTCAGAAGAAAGTGCGGAATCAAGACATGTTCGTATCACGGTTTGGATTTCCGGGGAGACACTGATTTGGACGTGATGCTCGTGCCAGGTATCTGAAGAGAAGACGACGGTCAAGTCTCCTCGATAGCGGATCTTGATCTGGATATAGGCAGGCACGTGCTCGCAGCAGCTACCCCAGGACACAGACTCTACACAGCCGACGCCCCATCGGGCATTATCGGGATGGACGTGCTGGCCGATGGCCTGTCGCCAACGATCGAGATCGGTTTGCGCGTAGCGACTGAAATCCTCTCCAGAAGCCCAGTTCTCTTGCATGTCATCGCTACGCATCGGCTCTCTCACATTCACGCTCCCCACAAGCACAGATGATATCGCACCGACAGGCAAGCCGACATGTCTCCTTGTGCCGCGCCCCATGTCCAAGCCAAACCAGTGATCGGCTTCGCGCCGCAGCCGCGCGCACGCCCTCCCACTAGCAGCCGCCTTCGCCTAGGCTTGAAGCGACATGAGAACGTTGCGAAATCGATGTCTGTTACTGGGAGCCTGTTGTGTTGCCTTTGGGCTAGGCGGTTGCTCGTGGCTGACGCCCGATCTCCGCCCGACCGCCGTCATTACGGCGACACCTGCAAGCGGCACATCGCCTCTGACTGTACATCTATCTGCCATGCTCTCTGAAGACGATGCCGGGGTTCTCACCTACTCCTGGGAGTTCCAAGATCAGGATCCTGCTCACGTAAGCGGCATTCAAACGACACGAAGCTATCGATTGGCGGGTGAGTACACCGTCCAGCTGACTGTGACAGACAGTGCTGGCCAGTCTGATGTGACTGAGGCCGCGATCCAGGTCGTGAATACGCCCCCCATTGCCAGCTGCCGATTCTCCAACGACGCTCCGATCCCCAGAGAAAGCGTTCTGTTCGATGCGTCCGCATCGTTTGATAGAGACGGTCAGCTGGTTGATTTCATCTGGGATTTCGGCGATGGCATTACCCAGCGCGGAACCCGCGTTAGCCACAGCTACGAAGAGCTGGGCCTCTATCAGGTCTTGCTGACTGTCGTCGACAACAGCGGAGCGTCCTCGACGATCTCACATACCATGACCGTTCACACCCTCTCCAGCGGCGGCGGATGCGGCGGCTAGTCTCCGTCTCGACTGAGAAGTGTGACCACAAGCACATCGCCAAAGACCAACATCCCTCCATCGATCATTCGTTTCGTCGATACCATGGCACTCCCGTCCCTGCCTCGGCAGGGCTAGGTTCTTCGCTCCATCCGGGCACAACATGCGAGGGGCTGTGCAGCGCTCTCGCACGCTTGAAAGGACTGCGTGAATCCCGAGCGCAGGGCTTGCGTTATGGCACAAGACACGGCACCGTCAGCAACTCTATCGTTTGCCTGTTCCCGCCAAATACACGGCAAACTGATCCACGCCATTCAGACCGAGCAACTGGTTGAGTTGATCGTCATCGAATGCGCCGATAGCGCACACACCAGCGCCGACGGACTCGGCAGCCAGATACAGATTCTGACAAACATGCCCCGCGTCCAAGAACAGATAGCGTAGCGCCCGTTCTCCATATCGCCAGGCCATGCGGACACGCTCTGCGACCCAAATGAAGGTCACGGCGCTATTGCTGACGATACGCTGATTGAGACAAGCCTCTGTAACCTGCTCTGTCACGTCTTCGGGTGATTTCCACTGGATGAGACCATGTGTCGCTGCGTCGTATTGATACACCCCGGGCGAGAGTCCCTCCACTCGGTTGACCAACAAGAGTGTCTCAAACGCGTGGCGCGCGCCCGCAGAAGGCACAGTCCGTAGCGTATGCGAGTCAGTGGATTCTGGCTTAACCCCCTGACTGCACCACAGCAGGAACGACAGTTCGTCGAGCGCAAGCGGTGTCTCTTGATAGACGCGCAGACTCCGGCGCGTCTCGATCGCCGTTCGCAACGCCAACGTCCCAAGGTCTAGGGTTTCAGGTGAGGGCAACGAGAAGCGTGGCCCCTCTCGAAGCACAGCATGCAGAAAAGGCTGAGTTACTCCCTGTTTCTGGTCGGATACTGCCAGGTTCTTGTACTTTGTCCCATCCAGGAACGCGTCGCCAATACTCGTGCTCATAGCCGCCTCCGTTGTGTGATCGCGCGCTGATACTATCCCACGACATGTGACCCCGCATACTTGATCAAGCTGTTGGTTGATCCCCAGACGCACCCTATACTG
>SPBW01000102.1 GCA_004525685.1 Candidatus Atribacteria bacterium | reverse complement strand
GTACTTGGACGCTATTATCCAGTAATACTAGCCTTAAAGCAACTGCGGTAAACCGATCGGCAATGGCGCAACAAGAACCTATACGCTCTGCCGCAGCAGACGAATGGGTTCAGGGGCAGGGCGTCTTTCTGGGCGCTTTCGCATCTCCGCGACGCGCCTCCCGATACCGCTGATCGTCCAGTAGTCCACCCAAGGGTGCCCCGCTGGCTCCTATATCGTCTTAATTAGCTCGCGCGTAGCGCACGCACGAGTTCGCGCAAGCGCGGGCGCTTGCCGTACATCAAGAGATAAATGCGAAGCAACTTCGCTGCCACCCACAGCCCGCCAGCCACAGAGAGCACGAGTACGATCATGCTGACTACCAGCTGCCAGGCGGGAACGCCGGATAGGCCAAGCCGCAGCATCATCAACACGGGTGCGCTGAACGGGACAATGCTGAACACGACCCACACCGGGCTGTTGGGGAAGAACATCAAGAGCGACACAAACCAGAACGGGGCAACAGCGGCAAGCGTGAACAGCGGCGCGATCCCTTGCGCCTCACGCACGGTCGAGCTGATGGCGGCAATCGCCAGCGACACGACGGCAAACAGCAAGTAACCGAGGATGAAGTACGTGATGCCAACCAGCATCAGTCCTGGCGGGAGCTGAATCGTGCTGAGGATGCCGCCGATGGTTGACGATGCCAACCGCAGCAGTATCGGCATCGAGATCACCCATATCAGCACCTGAAGCAGTCCGGCGGCACCGCGCCCTAGCAGCTTGCCCGTAAGCAGCTGCTCCGGCGATACCGACGAGAGCAGAATCTCCATCAGCCGGTTCTCCTTCTCTTCGCCAAGACTCTGCAAGACGTAGTTGGCCGACACGTTGAGCGCAATCGCGAGCAACGCACCGAAGAGGGCGGGGAGGATGAAGTTGCCGAATCCGCCTTGATCGACTGCCACAGCGCCTTCTGTCGTGAGCGTGGTGGTGACGATCGCCGTTGGCGTAAGCACACGGCCGATGAGTTCGGGAGGCACTTGGCTGGCGAGCAGGTTGCTGTCCAAGAATCCCTCAATGGCTCCGGAGACGGCGGGCGGCGGTGAGAGTTCCTTCTCCAACGTGTAGCGAGACACGATCCCCGTGGCGACGTAGTCGGCGGGGATGACGAAGTACTCGTTGATGTCACCTTGCGTCAAGGCCTGAGTGGCAGCGTCTTCGGAGTCAAGGTGAATTAGTTGGATGGTCCCTTGCTCATAGAGCGGGTTGAACCCGCCGATATGATCGACATAACCGATACGCATCACGTCGGCTGCCGGTGCGACCATGCTCGAGGCCAACTGAAAAATGCCGATGCCCAGCAGGGCCAGCACGGGCAGTGCGAGGGTAAGGATGATGAAGCCCTTCTTCTTGATCGTGGTCAGGAACTCGTGGCGAAGGATCAGCATTGTCCTATTCATTGTGGCCCACCACCTGGAGGAAGATCTCGTTCAGCGACGGCGTCGCCACCTCGAAGCGATTCAGTGGAATCCCCGCGTTCACCAGCTCTTTCAGCACCTGCTGGGGCGTCGATGCGGCGTCGAGGATTAATTCGGTGTGGTCCTTATGCGTGCGTATCTCGGCTACGCCAGGTATCTGCGGAATCTTTGCATCGGTCTCGACCAGCACGGCATGTCCCCGGTGCTCGGATCGGATGTCGTCCAGCGCTCCGTACAGCACGTTGCGTCCATCGTTGACCATGAGCACCCGGTCGCAGACGGCCTCGACCTGATTCATTTGGTGCGTGCTTAGGATGACGGCCTTGCCTTGATCGCGCAGATCGACGAGCAGGTCCTTCACGCGCTCGGTGTTGACAGGATCGAGGCCGGTGAACGGCTCGTCGAGGATAACGAGCTCCGGGTCGTGGAGGACCGTCACAACGAGTTGGATGATCTGAGACATGCCCTTGCTTAGCTCCTCGATCCGCTTCTTCTTGTGGGGGAGCATGCCGGTTTGCTCAAGCAAGGCGTCGGCCCGCGCTTCGATCGAGCGAGGGGCCATCCCCTTCAGGGAGGCGAGATAGGTGATGTTCTCAATGACGGTCAGTTTCTTGTACAGCCCGCGCTCTTCGGGCAGGTAGCCGAGCCTCTCCTTGGTCGCCTCGCTCGGCGCTAGGCCGAAGATCGTCACACTCCCGGAGTCAGGCTGAATGATGTCCATCATCATGCGAATCGTCGACGTCTTCCCCGCTCCATTGGGGCCGATGAGGCCCAGGATCTCTCCGGGGTCGAGAGCAAACGACAAGTCCTGCACCGCCGGCTTGCCGACGTAGGACTTGGTCAAGTTGTGTACGGCAACTGCCGTCATAGGATGAGCCTCCACTTCCCAACGAATCAGCCCGATGGTTGTCATGACGGTGCGCTTCATCCGGCCACCTTGAAGAAGAGAATACCAGAAAGTGACCCATTGTGGCCGAATCACAATAAGAGCGTCGGCTATCCAGCGATTAGACTGGGCCTCTTACTGCCTGGGCTGGCTGTGAGGCGTTGAGATGCTCGAGACGCTGCAAGAACCCCGCGATCTCCGATCGGACGCGCTCATCGTGGCCTAGCAGCATGTGGCCGCCGCTCTTGATGGTGGCGAGTGTGGCACCAGGGATTCGCTCGGCCATCGCCTGTGCATTCCTGTACAGAGCCAGCGGATCGTCTACCGCGCTGATGATGAGCACCGGCACTGCAATCTCCTCCAACGGATAGCCCGTATTAATGTCGGGATTGGAGACAAACATGTCGAACAGCGCCCCGTTGGAGCGCGGATTGACCGGAAGGACGGTCTTCATCACATCGGCCACAGCAGCCTTGTGCGCCGGTGTCAATGTGAATCCCTTCGGAACGCCCATCATGGCGTTCATGCTCGACCGGAAGTGCGTCGTCAGCAGCCAGAAGACGAAGTCCGATCGGAACACAACGTTCGCCAGCGCTCTGGGTGGCAGTGCGGCCTCCGTTGTACCCGGTGCATTGGGAGAGATCAGCACGAGGGACGAACAGCGGTCAGGGTATCGCAACGCGAATTGAATGGCCGAGGTGGCTCCGGCAGACGTGCCCATCACGGCCGCCCTCTCGATTCCCAGTGCATCGAGCAAGCACGCGTAGGCGTCTGCCTGCGTGGCAGGCGAGGCGGCATCTGGAAGTGGCGTGCGCAAGTATCCGAACCGAGAGGGAACGATGGATCGAAAGCCCTCGGCGAGGTTCCCCTGCGCCATCACGGAACCCTGATCGAATCCTCCGAAGATCCCGTGTACGACGAGCACCGGCGCACCCTCCCCCAGGCTCGCGTATTCGATCGGGCCACAGGCCGTCTCTGCGATGAGGCTGCCTGCGTTCTCCAACCGGCTGTAGGCCGCCCTGATATCGCGTCGGAACTGCAGGTGAAGTGATGCTGCGAGGAGTACAACGGCTGCCCCTAGGGCACCTGCGACGATCCATCCCATCCTAAGATCTCCCATGCGATACCTCCAGGCGAGCCTGCAGTAGGCTCGCTGATGACACAGGATAGATGCTTGGGCAGTTGCGGGGCAACACGAAGAATCACTCCCACCCTAGCAGAGAGTACGGAACGACACGCCCACCCGGCAGTCTGGGATACAGGCTACCTTCATCTCAGCTGAGAACGCTGATTCTCGCATTTGCCTTAGCGAGATGCACTCAATTATGCTAACTCTAGAAATGGACCGGGCAAGGAGGAAGCAAGAATGAACTCAAACAGGAAGGCGGCAATACTCACGGGTGTGTTCTTCATCGTCGGGACGATTGCGGGAATGATCAGTCTTGGCGTGTTCACGGATCCGATTCTAGGTGCGTCGGATGTTCTCGTTAGTGTTTCCGCGAATGAAGGCAAAGTGATCGTGGGTGTGCTTCTTGAACTTGTCATGGCTGTTGCGCTTGCCGGCATGGCCATCGCGGTGTATCCGGTATTGAAGAAGCGCAGTCCGAGCATCGCCATTGGATACTTCGGCGCCAGAATCCTGGAGGTTGGGATCTTCATCCTGAGTGCCATCAGTCTGCTGACCTTGGTGACGGTGAGCAAGGCATTTGTCGGAGCGGGTGCGCCAGCGGCGTCCTACTTCACAACCTTGGGTGACATGCTCCTGGCAATCCGTGAGTGGGGAGGGCATGCGGTGTTGGATGTGGCCGTCTTCCCGCTGGGCGCCCTGTTGCTCAACGGTCTGCTGTACCGAGCGCGACTTGTGCCTCGATGGGTGTCAGGTTGGGGTTTTGTCGGAGCTGCATTGTACTGGGCCGCAGGCCTGTTGGTCCTGTTCGGCGTGATCACTCCCTTGGAGACGTTCCACATCGTCTTGCAGGCTCCATTGGGCGTACAAGAAATCGCGCTGGCTCTTTGGCTGATCGTTAGGGGGTTCAATCCATCGGCAGTTGCTGCCGGATGACCTACCTCCCTAGCTAGGCGCAGCTCGAATTGCTTTCGCCAGCGGAGGAGCGCTAGCATGATTCGAAGATCTTCGAGAGCAGTCCAGTGCGCCAGCGTCCCGTCAGCAAGGACGTGATAGGGGAGAATGATGGCAGACAAGCAGGAAGAGAAGCAACTGACGACGGCGGCCGGAATCCCGGTGGATGACAACCAGACCTCGCTGACGGCCGGAGAACGCGGACCTACGCTGCTACAGGATCACCATTTGCTTGAGAAGCTGGCGCACTTCAATCGAGAACGTATTCCTGAACGCGTCGTACACGCAAAAGCAGCCGGCGCCTTCGGGACCTTCACCGTCACCCACGACATCACCAACTACACGAAGGCGAAGGTTTTCGCCGAGATCGGCAAGCAAACCGAGGTGCTCGGACGCTTCTCAACAGTTGCTGGCGAAAAAGGATCCGCGGACACGGTGCGAGATGTGCGGGGATTCGCACTCAAGTTCTACACAACCGAGGGCAACTGGGACATGGTCGGCAACAACACGCCCACGTTCTTTATTCGTGACGCCATCAAATTCCCCGACTTCATCCACACACAGAAGCGAGATCCAAAGACCAACTACAAGGACGATACGCCGCAATGGGACTTCTGGTCGCAGGTCCCCGAGTCGCTGCATCAAGTGACGATCCTGTTT
Source organism: Candidatus Atribacteria bacterium (assembly GCA_004525685.1). GTDB lineage: Bacteria > Bipolaricaulota > Bipolaricaulia > UBA7950 > UBA9294 > SPBW01. Next base: position 3,119 of record SPBW01000102.1, on the reverse strand, counting down.
TCGGATCGAGGGATCCCCGCAGGCATACCCTACATGAACGGGTACGGAAGCCATACCTACAGCTTCATCAATGGGGCCCTTGAGCGATTCTGGGTCAAATTTCACTTCAAGACGCAGCAGGGTATCAAGAATCTCATGCAAGACGAAGCCGATCGACTTGCAGGCTCGGATCCTGACTACATCACGCGGCAGTTGTTTGAGCTGATTGAGCGCGGCGACTATCCAAAGTGGACTCTGTACGTTCAGATCATGCCTGAGGTAGAAGCCGAGGCCTACCGCTGGAACCCATTCGACCTGACCAAGGTATGGCCGCATGGCGACTACCCGCTGATTGAAGTGGGTGTGCTGGAACTGAATCGCAACCCCGCCAACTACTTCGCGGATGTCGAACAAGCCGCATTCTCTCCTGCCAATGTGCCGCCGGGCATCTCCTTCTCGCCATGCAAGATGCTTCAAGCCCGTCTATTCGCGTATGCCGACGCACACAGGTATCGCCTTGGCGCCAACTTCGAGCGATTGCCTGTCAATGCGCCGCGCGGCACAGAAGCGCACAACTACCAGCGCGACGGACACATGCGGTTCGATGGCAATGGGGGAGGCTCACCGAACTACGAGCCGAACAGTTTTGGAGGCCCCAAAGCGAATCCTGCGTACAAAGAGCCGCCGCTCAAGATATCCGGTGACGCCGCCCGTTACGAGCAGAAGCGCAGTGTCGATGAAGACTACATTCAGCCAGGCAATCTCTACCGTCTCCTCCCGGCAGGCGAGCAAACACGGTTGGTCAACAACATCGTTGGCTCACTAAAGAAGGTGCCAAGGGCGATCCAGGAGAAGATGGTCAAACACTTCCATCGCGCCGATGCTCAGTATGGGGAAAGGATTGCCAAGGAACTCGGCTTAACCTAGTTTGCGGGGCTATCAGGCTGTTCCCGTCCCCATCTGCGATGGGGTGACAGTGGCAAGAGGCTTCAAGCGGATCCGTCAGACATGCTGAGTGGGCCTGCGTGATAGAGAGAGGAGGGGAAGCGCGAGCGTGTTCGGCAGTTCCCGCACATCCGATTCTGAAGAGGAAATAACAAGGGGTCGTGCTGACTTCAATCGGGACAATCCGCGCCCTGGGTTCACAACATCCGAAGGCAACCGGGCAGGCAGCGGCCACAGCACCGTGGAAGACTTTGAACCCTTTAGAGAAGGCCACAGGGATCTGGACGGTCCGTCCATCGAGAGCCGCGCAATCCAGTTTGGACCAACGTTTGTCCCGCTTCAGGGAAGCCGCTATGGTGTTCTTGAGACTGAAGCGATCTTCGCACGGGGGAGGAAGATGGCATGAGCGATTTATTCACCATTGCCAGCATCTGCTGGGGGACGGGGCTGACGATCCTTCTAGGCGCGCTGCTCGCTCGATTCCTGCCCAGCGGTCGCAAGGAGATTATCCAGGAAACAATCCACATCACGATCGCGTTTGGCGGCGGTGTTCTGATCGCTGCAGTGGCGTTCGCTCTCGTGCCAATGGGACTTCAAGCGCTGCCGTTATGGCTTGCCATTCTGCTTTTCTTTGCGGGGTCGGTTCTCTTCATGTGGGTTGATGTCAGGCTTTCCTGCTGTGGTGGTTCAAAGGCGCAGTTCATGGCAATGCTGCTCGACTTCCTTCCCGAGGCAATCTCTCTGGGCGCAGTTTTCCCATACAATCCTCGCTTGGGCCTATTGCTCGCGCTGTTCATTGGAGCGCAGAATCTGCCAGAGGGGTTCAACGCCTATCGGGAGCTCATTGCCGGTGACACGTCTCCGCGTCGCGTGCTGGCCATGATGTTCGCACTCAGCTTCCTTGGTCCGCTTGCTGGACTCCTGGGCTACCTCTTCCTCCAATCGGCCCAGGGCGTCGTCGGCGCACTGATGCTTGTCGCGGGCGGCGGGATTGTCTATCTGGTCTTTCAGGATATTGCGCCGCTGGTGAAGATGAAGCGTCACTGGACGCCAGCTCTTGGCGCATCTCTCGGATTCATCGTAGGGATGGTCGGAGAGAAGCTCCTCGCCTAGCCGGCTGCTACTTTGCGAGAATCTCCGCCAGTTCGACCAGCGAGAGATCAAGCGGCTTTGTTCTCCCCGCAACATCCGCCAGAGGCGTTGCTTCCACGCGCCCTCCAGCGAGCCCCACCAGAACCCCTTGTTCGTCTGCCGCTAGCCTCTCAATCGCCGCAGCACCAAGGCGGCTTGCCAGCAGTCTATCAAATGCGCCCGGCGAGCCGCCTCGTTGAACATGGCCTAGAATCGTCAGTCGCATTTCGAATCCAAGGTCGCTGTGATGCTCGTGGAAATACGAGGCGAGCTTGCGCCCGTTCCAATGAGCTCCCTCTGCAACAACGACGAGTGCGTGCCGCTTACCTAGCGAGTAGCACTCGTGAAGATGCAGCGCAAGCGCGTCTGGGTCGAGCGAGCCATCGCCAGGAAGGACCACTGCCTCAGCTCCGCCCGTGATTCCGGCAACAAGTGCAATGTAGCCACACTCGCGCCCCATCACTTCCACAATAAACGCGCGATGATGTGACGACGCGGTGACTTTTAGGCGATCGATGGCTTCCAGTGCAATGTTGAGTGCCGTATCGACGCCAATCGTCATCTCGCTCCCCACAAGATCGTTGTCGATCGTCGAGCCAATTCCAATGACGCGCACTCCCATCCTCGACAACTCGTAAGCACCTGTCTGAGAGCCGTTCCCGCCAATGACCACGAGCGCATCGATCGAATGCTGTGATAGGGTTTGAATAGCCTTCTGGCGACCGGCTTCAGTCCTCAATTCCGGACAGCGAGAACTCCCAAGAATGGTCCCACCTTGCTGGATAATCCCGCCGACATCGCGATAGCCAAGAGGAGTCACATCATTCGCTATCAGGCCTACATACCCCTGCATGATGCCAATCATCTGCCAGCCGCGGGCCAGCCCCGCTTTGACGACAGCTCGTACCGCAGCATTCATCCCCGGGGCATCGCCCCCACTTGTCAGTACTGCCACTCGTTTCATAAGCGAAGTCTACCACGCGGCGCACCTGTAGCGTCAACACAGCGGCAAAGAGCAACTGCAGAGCGGAGCAATAGGTCCACGACGGCACACGTGATTGTCC
>SPBW01000268.1 GCA_004525685.1 Candidatus Atribacteria bacterium | reverse complement strand
GAGGCAATTGGCCGAGGGATTGGCCAAGGCTCTCCATCAGTAGCTAGAGCTGAGATTCAGGATCGGCCTTTCGACGTTCTTCCATCCAAGTAACAGCATAGTCAACCAAAGCACGTTGGGACATGAGAAGAGACACCCCCACGCCAACATTGCCTGCGCATACGCAATCCGTCTCTGCGTCAAACTGCTCGCCGATTTGAACGAAGTCATCGACATCAAGGACTAGATCGTGTACAGACACCCATTGACGTTGTCCAACTACGAGGATCGGCGCGCCGTCGATCTCGTCGTGCTTTCCGGGATAGGCCGCGCGGTACTCGGCCAGATGAAGCGACGAGTTGTTCTTGTGCCCCACCCCCAGCAGCAACACGTACCCGTCAAGTTCATAGATGCGTGCCAGTGGTGAACCTTCACCCAACCCGTTGTCGAGTTCGTGGCCGTCAATGACGTGCTTCGCATGCTTGCCCCACGCGGCGAATGAGCAGTGCGGATGCGCGGAACGCAAGACGCCAGGCCAGCTTCGAAACGTCTCAGCAATCTGTCCCATCTCGCGAGTTGGTGTTCGCTGTGGATCGAACGCCGGAGTCTCGGCGCGAATGGTATCTTCCCATTCTTCGGGTACCGGGGGATTCTGCCAGTTCTTGGGATCGGTCAACCCAGCAGTGTAGGTCGGCATGACGAGCGTTCCATCAGAACCAACCGCCTCCAGCAGCGCGTGAATGACAGCGACAGCTCCGCCGCAGATCCAACCCAACGCGCTGAGAGAGGAGTGGACGAGAACGACCATGCCAGATCGAACGCCAAGCGCTGACAGATCTGCCTTCAGCGTCGTCACAGTCGCCGGTGTTTCAGTCTTGCCTACGACATCGCCTTCACTCATGACTAGGGCTCTCTAGCTCTTACCTAGATGTCGTGCGCAAGCAGGTAGCGAATCCTTCGACACGTGAGACTGAATGCACTCACAGCAGTGGCCTCTCCGCTCACATCCCGTGTTCGTGCAGGGGCAGGTTTCCAGGTTCTTCTCGTATTCGGCGCAGTTCATGGCAATCTCCTTCGTGATGGCGAAGTATAGCAACCCGATCCTCTGAGCGCTTGGTTCTTGCGCTCTGTCGAGATCGTTTTGCGTACTTTCCGGCGTCTCGTATTCTCTCACCAGAGAATCTCATAGGTCGTGGAGGATCACTGTGTTCATTCGCTTTGTGATGGCCGCAGTTCTGACGTTGCTGCCCATTGTGATTCTGCTTCGCTTTTTCTACACGCGCGATGTTCATCGCGAGCCACGAGGTGTTCTCATCGGCACACTTGTTCGCGGCGTGTTCTGCGTCATTCCCATCCTCGTTCTCGGAGTCATCCTGTCTATCTTCTGGAGGGCGTCTTGGGGCCTTGGGGCAATGCGCTGTTTCTGTCGTTCATTCTCGCGGCGCTTCCAGAAGAGCTGAGTAAGCTATGGGTTATTGGCGGCTACAGCGCCCGGCAAGAGTCCTTCGACGAGCCCATGGATGGATTGGTTTATGGCTCGACGGCAGCCTTGGGATTCGCGGCGCTTGAGAACGCACTATACGTCTTCTCTGGAGGCTGGGCTGTGGCTCTGGTGCGCGCGTTCACTGCCGTTCCCATGCATGCCATGACAGGGGCCATCTTGGGATATGGAGTGTCTCAAGCGCGCTTTGGGCCAAGATCTTCCGGCGTACGATTTCCGGCAGTTATAGCCGCGATGCTCGTTCACGGGGGCTACAACTTCTTCCTTTTTGCCGCGAACTTCACTGTTGCAGAAGGCACCCTCTCAGCATCGCGCGCCCTTGCCCTCACTGCAGGTGCTGGCGGCGTTCTTCTGATTGCTGCGATCTGGACATTTCGCACGGTTCGTCGACTGCGCCGAGAGCAGCTGTCTTGCGAGATTCCGCTCTCTGAAGAGTCGAACCCATGAGAGAGAGCCTCGACTGAGAGTCTATGAGCCCTGCTGGTGCCTGAGCAGGTCAGCTGACAGGGGTCGATCAGCCTCGTATCATGACGACAGCCCGCCAGAACGCAAAGACAGGCTTGGTGATGGCTGTGTGCCCAAGAACATGAAGGAAGGAGGTCGCCGTGTGGATCAAGCATGTTCCCTATAGCGAGTCAGAGGGCCAGCTTCGCGCGCTCTACGATCGCGTCAAGGGGCCTGACAATAACGTCGACAACATCATGCTGGCCCACAGCTTGAGGCCTCACACGATGGAGGGGCACATGGCACTCTACAAGGCCACGCTTCATCATGCCCGCAACACCATTCCTGTTTGGTTTCTGGAAGCCCTCGGCGTCCAGGCGAGCCTTCTCAATGGCTGTGCTTACTGCGTAGAACACCACTTCATCGGCATGAAGAAGCAACTCAAAGATGATGCGCGTGCCGATGCCATCCGCGCTGCTTTCGAGGGCAGAGACCTCACATCTGTGTTCCCCAAGAAGGAAATGGCTGCCCTTGAGTATGCCAGCATGCTCACTAGGGCGCCGGATTCGCTAACACAGCACGCTATCGACTCCCTGCGCGAAGCAGGTTGGCCAGACCGAGAGATACTTGAGATCAACCAGGTTGTCGCCTACTTCAACTACGCCAATCGCACGGTGCTTGGTCTCGGCGTATGCACAGACGGGGACATCCTTGGTTTGTCTCCCAATGCGACAGAGAACCCCGACGATTGGAATCACCGTGCCGCGTGACCG
>SPBW01000267.1 GCA_004525685.1 Candidatus Atribacteria bacterium | reverse complement strand
TTCGGCTCTGCATCAAGGAAGATCACGCACGGAATGCTACCATTTGAACGGCATTGGCTCGACTGCCTGATTCTCGCTGGTGACATCGATTGTTACGACACTGCTAACGAAGGCGTTAACCATTCAGTATGATAGGCTCCAGAGGAATCTATCAAGCGTTGATGGCATCTTGCTTTTCCTCTGTTTTCGATCTTCATAGCCCAATCGCCCGTTCTCGTATCGATAGATAACTTCGGCGCTTTCGAGTTGGAGTCCCTTAGGATCTCCCGTTCAGATGCGCGTAATCTCGGTCTCGGAGAACCTCGTCGCCCGTATACCTCTGTGGCTCCCCCCAAACGTGAATAATGTCAACTTTGACACTACCGGATTCCGAGGGTGAAGGTCAGGAGATACCGCTGTTGGTTCTACTGACGAAACTGGACGCTCTTGATAAGGGCCGAGCAGCTGGGGCAGATCGTAATAGGCATAGGGAGGCGCTCTATTGGGACGATTGCACTCCACGACCGCTTCGCAACTGTTTGTGCTCGAGAGATCTTCACCGTCCGCCTCAAAGACAATGGCAAAGCGCAAGGTTGCGGAGAGGGTGCGACAGCTGTCAGTGAAACGAGCCCTCACGTCATTCAAACGCACCGAGACCGTCTTTATGGAGCCGCTCCCCTCGACGTCTGTTGACTGAATCACGATATCTGTCTGTGGAATGTCGAGGTAGCAATTACCGAACGCGAGGCCGCTGGGAGCAGGGTCTGAATCGAACACGCGAATGCGCGGCGATTTGCTTGGATCCAAGTCGTCGGAAGGATCCGAGATAGTAAGACGAATCGTAATGTCGTAGAGGCAGTCCACTCCGTGCCAGACGTCGCGGCAAGTGTAGATCCATCCAGTGGACGGCGTTTGGACCTCAGACTCTGTCCAGAAGTACCAGCCACAAATACGTTCGTAGAGATCCTCGCATGCTGTGCGGACGGGCGTCGCACTGCAGTTGAGGATCTGTGGGAGATCCAACACCGCCACAGTATTGGGCAGAGGTACCAAATCGGGAGGGCTTCCGATGAAGAGGTAGCAAGATGAAAGAAGAAGCGTAAGAGACAACAGTAATGCGACCGGGAGCACTACCGGTAGCGCCGGCAACACAGTCCTTCGCACGATAGCCCCCCTCTTCTTCTCTTGATTCATAGTGTCAACAGAGCCTGCAGTGAAAACATGAGCCAGCCGATGCGAAGCCCAACGCCAAAACTTAGTGTCATCATCCTGCTTTCGAATGGTACCGGCAGGAGATCGCCGTCGAGAATCAGTCGAGAGCTCCCCTCATAAGTCCCTGCTACGTATAGCGAACCGAGGGCCCCGAGAAGATACAGGTTGGGCGTGATTTCATAGCACGCGCCAAGCGTAACCAGATTCGCCCGATTGATCACGCCAATTAGCTCGTATCCCGCTTGCTCGACCACGGGATACAACTCAGTCAAAGAGAGAGTAGCCTCAGAAATGCTCGTGCCAAATCCGACGAACCCAAGCCAGCCGTCGGCGGCCAGGTCCATGGCCAGCATGGCATCCCACAGGCGAAGCTCGCCGACGGATAGGAGTCCTCCTGAGAGAACGAACCGCATCAGATCCGACGCCAGGTGAGACGGAGTCCTGGGTAGCTCAACCGGAAGGCTTGCTGGGCCATCTTCTTGGCCGATCAGCAGATACTGGTCTTCTATCTGGATGAGAACCGCGTAGCTGCCCGGTTGTGTTAGCCCGGTCGCAAGGTTGATCACGGCCACAAATCTCGGGAACTCAGCGACTGCTACCGTCACCTCGGTAGTTTCTGTCCCCCGATAGAAAACACCGCTTTGCTCGAATACTTCCATCGTGAGGCTGACTGAAAACATCCCGGACGTGGCATACTGGTGCGTAATCCGTTCGCCAATTTGGACCGTACCATCGCCGAGATTCCAGAGATAGCGAACCTCATCTACCAGCTCTGGGGGAACTGAATGGACAGACGTCGACGCATCGAACCCGATTGCCATTCCCGTAGATACCTCTCCCGTGGGTGAAACCACAATCGAAGGAGAGAGGACTGTCGACATCGTCTCTCCGTCGTTGGCGCCTTGTGCCAGAGACGGGATCGCAAAGAGCATCGTCACCAGGAGAAGAGTGGAGAGTAGAATCCATGTGGAGAGCCCAGACCGCCGGGCGCTGTTGCCTGGTCTTCCCTTCATACGCATACGAGAGCGTTTCACCTCAGTCTCCTTTCCCCTTGTCAGTATAGCGCACCATGCCCCTTGACGAACCCGGTCCGAGACTCAAGATGGGAACTCCTGTCTGAACGGGAATGGTCCAAGTGGGTAGGGCGGGACAGGTAGCCCGTCCGTGACCAATCGACTGAGAGCCCCGTCATTCCCATCGTCCGTCCTATGGAGTGGGTTGGAGAGGATTGGTCGAAATCGGCAACCAAAGAGGGCTACTGCTGCCAGTTCGAATCCTCTCGCCTGTACAGAAGGGGAAGGGCTTCTTGCCCTTCCCCTCTTGTAGGTTCGGACGCTTCGGACATGCTGAGTTTGCATCGTCCATTTGGGCAAACTCACAGGCAATGCTTCGCATTGCCCAGGTTCCCGCGAATCCTGTCGGGCGTACAGAAGGGGAAGGGCTTTGCTGCCCTCCCGTATATATGGACCAAATGCCGAATCCAGCGGTCCTAGAGCCGAGCATGCAGGGAATTCTCCGACACACCTCTTGCTGCAAGGATGGAACCCAGCAT
>SPBW01000160.1 GCA_004525685.1 Candidatus Atribacteria bacterium | reverse complement strand
CCTACATCGATGACTCGATTCCCCTCCACCAGTACGTAGCCACCGGGAATCTCACGTCCAGCAGGATCCATGGTGGCGACGACATCGAAATCGGCGAACAGCGTCTTCTTCTTCATCCCGCTAGATCGATCTGTGAGGCTGTCTCCAAGAAGGCGACCAACAGATTAATCGTGGCCTCAATATCATCTTTGTGTACTACTTCCACAACCGAATGCACATAGCGCGTGGGGAAGGATAGGGTGATAACGGCAGTTCCATCATTGGCGACTTGCAGTCCACCAGCATCGGTTCCACCACGAGGAAGAATCTCCAACTGATAAGGGATGTCCCTCTCCTTGGCAAGTTTCTTCATGGCACGAACCAGCCCGGGATGGGAGATCGAAGCGGAATCCTTGAGCTTAATGGCAACACCCTTGCCAAGCTGGGTCACACGCTGCTGCGCTGGGACATCCGGCGTATCTGCAGCAATGGTGGCATCAAGGGCGATGCCAATATCAGGGTTCAACGCCTGCCCCGCAACCCGTGCACCGCGCAGCCCGACCTCTTCTTGCGTGGTTCCGACAATGTAAAGATCGCACATCACCTTTCGAGCGCGCTTCAGTGCCTCGATGGCAACATATAGCGCTAGGCGGTCATCCATCGCTTTTCCAGATACGACATCGCCGTATTCAATGAAGTCCTGATGCAGCGTCACCGTGTCCCCAATCGAGACCTTATCCTTGACGACATCGGCGGCCAACCCCAGGTCGATGGCCAGGTCTTTGATCTCCAGCGCCTTCTTGCGTTCCGCCTCACTCAAGATGTGCGTGGCCTTGCGCCCTATGCAACCCATCAAATCGCCACTCTCGGTGTGCACAAGCACGCGCTGCGCGACAAGCGTCACTGGGTCGAAGCCGCCCAATGGCTCAATGCGAAGAAACCCACTGTCCTGATCAACATGCGAAACGAGAAATCCGATCTCATCCATGTGCCCCGCGATCACCACGACAGGGCCGTCGCCCTTCTTGTGACCAATCAGATTCCCGAGAGCATCAACCTCCATGGTATCGACAAGGCCTTCCAGCGCTTCTGCGAAGATGGCCCGCACGGGTCCTTCGTAACCAGGAATACCGGCAGCTTCACTGAGTCTCCTAAGTAGTTCCATTCAACCTCCCTGAGATAGCCAAACCCTCCACAAGAACCCCAATAGTGTAGCCGTTGTGAGCCTTTCTGCAATTTCACGACACTCAGTAAGGTGCTGACGGGTTTGCCCGAGTCAGAACTGTCGGGCTACACTTCCTGAAATGATTCCGCTGCGTGACATGCTCCCAAGCCGCCGATTTCCAATCGTGACCGTGAGTTTGATCGTTCTCAACCTTCTCGTCTTTCTATTCCAAGGATACTTGGCCATGCAATCGCCCTACCGTGACGACTGGATCACAGAACGATCTGAGTGGACCCATGCGCATCTTGAGGAGCCGCCCATCTTCAATCCCGACTATGCTCTTGCCACAGGACAGAGGACGCGTTCCACACAACCGAACGTTGTTGAGATTAAGCGCGATGCATGGCTGCAAACCCAATACTCGCTGATCCCGTCAGAACTTCTGAGTGGCAAGGATCTCCCTCCGCTCATTCCCATCCCTATCTGGTTCACTCTTCTCACGTCGTTGTTCTTGCACGGCGGGATTCTGCACTTGCTGGGAAACATGCTGTATCTGTGGATCTTCGGAGACAACGTGGAAGACGCGATGGGGCCCGTCCGGTTCCTGGGTTTCTACATTCTATGTGGCATTGCCGCAGCGCTCGCTCAGATTGCCATCGGCCCAAGCAGTTCGATTCCCATGCTGGGCGCATCAGGCGCCATCGCTGGAGTGCTGGCCGCCTATTTCATGCTGTACCCGCAATCGCGCGTGCTGACGCTCATTCCCCTGTTCTTCTTCTTGCGTATCGTCGCCGTCCCTGCTGTATTCCTTCTTGGCTTCTGGTTCCTGCTTCAGGTGGTCTCAGGCGCTAGATCTGTCGGCAGTTCAGGTGGTGTTGCATTCTTCGCCCACATCGGAGGATTCCTTGCGGGCCTCTTCCTGGTGTTTCCATTTCGCCAGCGTCACGTTCCTGTGACGCTCTGGCGCATTATTCAGAGACGACATGCTGCCCGCAGATAATGTGCCCAGCTGTCTCCTGCGCACTGAACTGACGCCTTCACAATGGCTCGTCAAGTTGGTATCATGATTTGACGTTCTAGAACCGTTCGCCAAAGGAGTGATGCCTTATGAAACAGGGTGCAGGGCTGATTTGCACCGCGTTTTTGCTTGTTCTTGTTAGCGCAGTTGCACTTGCGGGGGAAGGAATCGAACACCGGGCCATTGCCATTTCCAACGACTATGAATTCACCGTGGAAAATGGCGTGTGCTCAGGTAGTGGAACACTGAGCGATCCCTATATCATCGAGAACTGGGTTATTGACGCGGGCTACGACAATTATGGAATCAAGATTCACGGGACCACGCGTGCATTCATCATCCGGAATGTGGCAATCAGTGGTGCCGCAAAGTCTGCGGTCTACCTTTCCTATGTCAAGAACGGTCGGATAGAAGACTGCACCTTCGAAGCGAACTGGGTCGGCGTCACGCTGAATTTCTCATCGCTCAACCGAATTGCTGGCTGCAGCATTTCGGACAACACCGACGGTATACGGTTCTATTTCTCATCAAGCAACCAAATCTTGTCCAACGTGTTCGCTGACAACGAGGCGGCCATCTGGTTGGATGCCTCCAACGGCAATGAACTGCTCGGCAACTACATCGCTGATGGCTATACGGGCGTCTATCTGAACCTGGATTCAGAGGGCAACACCATCACAGGCAACGCATTTGTGAACAACGTTCGCCATGCCTATACTGACGACCCGAACGTCTGGGACGATGGCGCGGCGGGCAACTACTGGGATGGGTTTAAGGTCTTCGATACCAATGAGGATGGCATCTGGGATGCTGCGTACTTGATCTCGATTGATGGCGATCAAGACAATTTCCCGTTGATGACGCATCCTTTGGTGCCAGCGCCTCCGGCACCTGCCTGTGACGTCTAGCTAGAGCTTCTTGAACGAAGACTGATGGCAAACGGCAAGCTTGTTGGGCTTGCCGTTTGCTCTTTTCATCCTGGCTTCTCGAATCTACAGCAATGGCTCAAATCGATTCTCACTCCAGTATTCTTCTTTCAGTGCTTCGTCTTCACGCAGAAGCATCTGAAGATGCCCCTCTTCCCACGCCGCTAGCTTGATGAAGAACTCACGAACAGCCTCATCGTCTGAGGCCGCTGCCTGATGGGAATAGAACTCGTAGGATTGCTTTTCCAGAAGAATGCCAATGGAGAGCGCAGCCATCTCCAAGTGTTGCCCTCGAATTCGGCGCACGAAGTCAGCTGAGAAGATCCCCCCTGGCTCAGTGGCTACCTCGGGCTCACCCCATGCGAGTTCCGCATTCCACGCCCCTGTGTCGAGCAAGGATCGATACGTGTCTTGAAGCGCCTTGAAGTGTGCCTTCTCTTCGTTTGCCAGATGTTCGAACGTCGCCGCTGCATCACGATCCTTTGCCTGCTCTGCCGCCATCGAATAGAACTGAACGCCATCGCGTTCAGCCAACATCGCCTTCCGAAGAGCAACCAGTAGATCATTCGCCGCCATAGAAGCTCCTTTCGACACGCATCAGCTTAATGGGAATCTGCGACACGGACAATGAACGGCTTTCCGCAATCCCCTAGAGTCCGGGGCGCTACGACGTTTCGGTGAACAGCCGCATCATCTGAAGTACTAAGTCACGCATTGTTGCAGTAAAGGAGACGTCTGAAAAGGAAGAACATGGACAAGCAAAAGAAAGCGGGGCCGACAAGCGGCCCCGCTAATTGGAGTCTGCGTTCTCTTATTCCTCAGTTGGCTCAACGAGCTGAATGAGGACCTGTTCCATCACTGCTTCCGAGCATGCGATTTGCAGGATGTAATATCCTTCTTGCAGGCACGTACCTGCAGCTTCGCCGCAAGTGCTAAGATCGTATTGATAGCTCATGGACTGCTCATTGAATACCACAAAGACGCTCACGCTGGTTGCTATCGCTTGCATGATCCCATCTTCATCTGGTACCAATTGGAGTAGACGCACCCTCAGGTACTGATCTCGGACAAGTTCTCCCGCTTCGTCATAGAGGTAGGTGCGTCCGCTAATCGACTCACCAATCTCGAAGATCGCCTGAAGCATGAGATCCGCTACGACTGGGCGTTCCTCTTCTGGAAGATCGAGCCATCTATCGAGCGAAGTTCCTGTTGGCTCTCCCGTAATCGGATCTATACCTCCCGATACGGAGACAAGAACATCAACGACGGTAATGTCAACGGTGACCGCATTGGAATCGGCAGTCCCATCGTTCGCTTTGTATGTGAAGCTATCCGTGCCATTCCAATCAGCGTCAGGGTCGTAGGTAAACGAACCGTCTGCTGCTAGTATCAAGCTTCCGTGACTCACATCGGCCACCAGGATCGCGGTCAACGGATCGCTTTCCGGGTCAGTGTCATTTGCAAGTACGCCACAACTTACTGTAGCAACCAGCTGCGTGTCCTCATTTGTGCTGTAGGCATCGCCTACTGCAACCGGTGCGTTGTTGTCGGTCGCTGGGAAGACGGCGGTGATGACGCCTGAGGAAGCCGGGTTTGTATCTGTTGTTACTCCGGCTACGGTGAAGAAGTCCTCTGCCACTCCCGCCAACGTGAATCCCGCTTTCGCTGTCAATGTGATCGTCGCTGTGTACACCTGCGCACCCAGGAACGGATCGTCAGTCGGTGCCCATACCACAGCTCCTGTGTATTGAGCTGTCTCTGTAATCGCTGCCACTGGAGAGGCCCCTAAAACCGGTGCAGTGACGCCAGGTACCGCAGCAATGTCGATCACTGCAGCGGCGGTCGCTGGG
>SPBW01000218.1 GCA_004525685.1 Candidatus Atribacteria bacterium | reverse complement strand
TGTTGCCTCAACGGTATCCAGTCCCCAGACGTCGCCTGCATCGATCAACTGGGTCTTCTCATCATCGATCCATAGGATAGACGGTCGCTTGGCTCGGCCTGTGAGTACCAGCTGATCGACGCCTGCGAAACGGAGCTCAGGGCCGAAGAAGCCGCCAGCATTAGAGTCACCGAGAATGCCAGTTTGCGGCGATCGTCCACTGACATTGAAACGAGCGCCTCCAGGAAACGATGTCCCGACCAACGGGCCTGCGGCGAACAAGAGCGGCGTGCGTGGATCGAGTGCGGGAACGTCGGCGCGAAGCACGCGGTGCAGATGGCGCATGTTGATGCCGCGGCCTCCGATAAACTGCCGCATCGCGTTGACAGGCAAGGCCCTTCGCTCGAAATGTCCACCATCAAGATCGATGTGCAGGGCGCAAGGAGCTCTCATAATCGCACCTCCAGTGCACCGGTAACACAGGCGGCAACGCAAGCAGGCGAACCGTCGCAGCCATCGCAGGCTAGCGGCGTTCGCGAAGATGGATCGAGCCGCAGGGCATCATGGGGGCAGGCTTGCACGCAAGCTCCGCACTTGATGCAGCTGGCTTCATCCAAAGACAACCAGCCCTGCTGGGTCTGGGTCAAGGCAGCCGTCGGGCATGCGCCGACACACGCTGCATCAACACAAGATCGACAGACGACGGGGCAATCGCACCCCGCGACATCGTCCTTTCGGACGAACAACCTGGATCGCGACGGATCAAATCCGGCTCCGTGAGCCTGACTGCAGGCCAATTGGCACGCACGGCAACCCGAGCAGTTCTCGCGAATCACGACAAGATGGAAGGCCATGCGAAAAGTCTACCTCATGGATTGGGGTTCCCGAAAGCAGCTTGGCTAATGAAGCAGACTCAGCGTAGAGTATCGGGCAATGGTCTGAGGCTTGGAATTGAGGAGGGACGATGAACAAGCGAATCTGGTATCTGAGTTTGCTCATGATGGTGATTGGCATTGCCTTGGTGGCCTGCTCGTCCAACAACAACGAGGACACTGTGAATGCTGGGGACAGCGGGCCAGTGGCAAGTGTCGAGGACTCGACGCCTGCTGTCGACGCGCAGCAACCCGCCGATACGCCTGCATTGGCGTCTGTCGAACAGCCTGACGTATCTGAGCCAAGTCCGTCGCTAGAGATTGAAGTGGATGTCGACACAGGCGTGGATGTTGGCGTGACATTGCCTCCTGCCGGCATCTTCGCGGGGGCTTCGGCCGCGCTTGAGGCACTCGATTCCTATCGCTTCACCACATCGTTCTTGTTCAGCGGGCAAGAGGATGGGGAAATTGAATCCGGTTCCATCGAATTGTCGGGCGAGATTATGGATGCGCAGCGCAAGCACTTCGTGTGGAAGAACCTTGAAGACAACGAGCAATTCGAAATCATTCAGCTTGAAGACGAAGCCTGGGTCTATGACGAGGAAGGATGGGAAGCCGTTCCCTCTCTCGTGGCCGATGCCATGTCGCAAGCCGTGCTGGTGTTTGCGCCATCCGTCGTGTGGGGCGGATTGTTCGGTGGCCTCGAAGCCGAATCAACCTATGTTGGGCCTGAGACCATCGACGGCATCGGAGCGCACCACTACACCTCCACCTATCGCCAATGGGCAGGCATTTGGGAAGGCGACGTACTGGATGCGACCGGCGATGTGTGGATTGCCGAAGCCGGATATCCCCTCCGCTACGACTTCACGGCCTCGGGCGTGGACGAAAACGGAGACAGCGGAACCATCTCTTGGACGATGAGGCTGACGAACGTTGGCGAGACCATCGTCATCGAGCCACCTATGTAGCGATTGTGCAAACAGACGTGGAGGCTACGTAGGGATGCGTAGCCTTCGCTCGGCCAACTGAAGCAACGATGTCGCCAACGAAACCAGCGCGACATAGATCAAGCCGATCACAAAGAACGTCTCGAAGAAGCGAAAGGACGCATAGGCGATGAGCCGCCCCTGTCCTGTCAGATCAACCAACGTAACGAGATAGGCAAGCGACGAGTACTTGATTAAGTAGACGATCTCATTGCCGCAACCAGGCAGCGCCTTGCGGAAAACCTGTGGAAGAATAATGTGAAAGACCGTTTGCCTCGTGGTCATCCCGATGGATCGCCCGGCTTCCATCTGCCCGTCCGGAATGGAGAGAATAGCACTACGGACATACTCGGAGTGGTAGGCGCCACTACACAACGTGAAGCCAAGGACTGCAGCTGCGAATGGCATCAGCGTGATCCCGACGCGCGGCAGCCCGTAGTAGAGAATGAACAGTTGGACAATCAGCGGGACACCGCGAAACGTCATCTGGTAGGCGGTCGCACACCCTCGCGATATCCGATTGCCGTACATGCGCGCCAAACCCATGACGAATCCGAGCACAAACCCGGCGGGCGCAGCGACGGCGATCAGACGGAGGGTCACGAACAGCCCTTGTGTCAGCTGCGGGACCGCATCGATCACCCATCGAAAGGAGGTCATCAAGCCCTCCTCTTTGCCCGCTGTTGCCCGAGTCCGGGGATGGCAATGCCGCGTTCCACGGCACGAAACAGAGCAATGCCTGCATGCGTGAGAATGAAGTAGGCCGCTGCGATCAGGAGATACACGATCAATGTCTCTCGACTACGCATGGCCAGGAACTTCGCTCGACTCATCAAATCAATGACACCGACAGTGAATGCCAGTGCCGTATCCTTGAGCACCACCGAGTATTCGTTGGACAAGGATGGCAGCGAGAAGCGTAGCGCCTGTGGAAGCAGGATGAACAGCACTGTCTTGGGCAGCGAGAAGCCAAGAGCCAGAGCGGCTTCAGTCTGACCGCGCTCGATCATCAACAGTGCGCCGCGATAGATCTGCGCTTGATAGGCAGCGCTGCGAAGTCCGAGCACGAGAATGACTGCGGTCAATGGCTGGATGGAGACACCAGGCAAGCTCCCCAGGCCAAAGTAAATGAGAAACAACAGAACAATCGTCGGGAATCCGCGGAAGATTCGGTCGAATAGCCAAAGCACAATGCGGACGCCGCGCCGTGCATAGACGTGGGCCACTCCCAGTGGGGCACCAAGCAGCATCCCTGCAGCGAGTGCGCTGATGACCAGAATGAGTGTGACACCCATGCCGCGGCACAGGGTCGGCAGTCCACTCCAGATGATGGCAGTCGAAGAAATCGTTGGGTCAGGCATGGGCTTCAAGTGCGGGGAGGGAGATGCCTCCCTCCCCACTACACGTGGCTAGTTCCCCACCAGCCACTTCTCGACGAGCGTGTCCCAGGTATCGCTTGCCTGGATGCGACGGAGGCCCTCATTGAGCAAGTCAAGAAGGCCACTGTCTGTCTTTCGCACGGCATAGCCGTAGATTTCGCCGGTATTGATTGTGCCGACGATGGCGAGCGATCGATCTGAGATGCCAGACTGGGCTGTCGGTCCATCCATCACAGCCGCATCGATGCGGCCAATCTGGAGATCCTCGAGCGCTAGCAGGAAGTTGTC
>SPBW01000288.1 GCA_004525685.1 Candidatus Atribacteria bacterium | reverse complement strand
GTCGTTATCTAGAACGTTGATGACTCTTGGTGTGTCTTCCTCGACGGATGCTGAGTCATCTTGTGCGATGGGCGGGTCGTTCACAGGTGCGACGAGGACTGTGACGACGGCCACAGCCTGTCCGCCATTTCCGTCTGTCGCTGCATAGCGGAACGAGTCGGTTCCATAGAAGTCTGGATTAGGCGTGTAGGTGATGTTCCCGCCATTGTTGGCGATCGAGCCATTCACAGATTGCTCAACCCAGTCCACAGAAAGATGATCTCCATCTGGATCAGAGTCATTGCCCAACACATCGATCACAACGGGGGCATCCTCTGTGGTTTCGGCCTGGTCATCCAGAGCAACTGGGGCGTCATTGACAGGGCGAATGATGAGACTGACCGCAGCGATGTTCGAATCCTTCGTATCGCTGCTTGCGTAATAGGTGAACTGGTCGCTCGTGGATTCCCCGCCATCATGAACATAGATGAACGAGCCATCTGGATTGAGTGTCAGCGTGCCGTTTGACACACCAGATCTCAGCGTTGCCGTCAGGGAATCTTCTGGGCCGGAGATGTCGTTGTTCAGAACGCCGGGAGCCGCTTCATGGAACGATTCGCCCTCACTGACCTGGTACAAATCATCGATGGCCAAGGGCGGATCATCGCATAGCACGGCAACGATCACGTCGGCTTCATTCGAGACAGCCGCGTCGTTGTCGGCGATTGTGTAACTGAACGAGTCATCGCCGCAGCTCAACGGGTCGGGCATGTACGTCACAACGCCGCTAGAGAAGTGCACACTGACTGTGCCGAAAGACGGGGATCGCGTGATCTGAATGGATGTTGGATCAAGGGATCCGTCTGAATCATTGTCATTGGATGTCACATCGATGGCAATGGCCGTATTCTCGTCCGTAGTAGCCGTATCGTCGCGAGCAGAAGGCGGCTCATTGCACAGGATCTCGACAAGTACGGAGGCCTCGTTGGATGCCGCGCCCTCATTGTCGTCCACGACATAGGTGAACGTATCGTTTCCACAATCACCATTGGAGGGAGAGTAGGTCACGACGCCGGTTGACGGGTCGACGTCGATGTTGCCGTGGTCTGGGGACTGAAGGATCGTGACCGAGGACGGGTCGATGCTTCCATCTGAATCGGCGTCGTTAGCCAAGATGTTGATCACAACGGCCTCGTTCTCGTCAGTCTGAGATACGTCATCCAGCGCTGAGGGTCCATCATTGGTCGCGTAAACAGATACGATGACGAGAGCCGAATCGACGTTGCCATCGCTATCTTCGATGGTGTATGCGAACGAGTCTGTGCCGTGGAAATCGGAATCTGGGACGTATGTTACTGTGCCATTCCCATTGTCCTGAGTTGATCCGTGAATGCCGTTCTCGAGGCTGGTGATTTGCGTCGGTTCAGCACCGAGCAGGTCGTTTGCCAGCAGATCAATGGTCGTCGGAGAGTCCTCGTCAGTCTCAGCCACATCATCCAGCGCGTCCAAGGGCAGACTGACGAAGATGGTGCCGTACTGATCGCCCGTGCACTTGGAACCTGGTCCATAGGGCAGGCACGAGCCATCTTCGCAAGCTGAAACGTTCTCGTAGTCCTTATCTACGGACCACAGGATCTGAACATTCTCTAGGCTGAGCGAGCTGCCACAAGGTACAGATACGGCTCCGAAGTAGATGTCTGGATACGTGCCGTTGGAAAAGACGTTGAGTGGCTCGCTCACCAAGTCGGCGATGGCAAGGGCCCCATCAATTAAGACATCGGCGACGAAGCGCACACAGTACGTCTTGTTGCGGTTGAAGTAAAGGGACACCCACAGAGTTGCCTCAATGCTTCCGCCTGGGGTACAGGAGCCAACAACATCCGCGGCCACAGCAATCAGTTCGACGTCATTGGCTGTGCATCCAGAAATACAGCGAGGAAACGTCTGTGCCGCAGCACTGATGGAGAGGGCCAAGATGAACCCGAGAACGATGACTGCTTCCACCCGCGCCGCGCCGCGCCGCCTCATGGATGTGTGTTGATGGATCATTGGATGGTCCCTCCCCGAGTAGCGAAATCCCTTGAAAGACTACCTCTGCAGGAGCAGGGGCAATCCGCTGCAACAGATGGTGGATTCAGCTTCCTGAATCGCGCATTCATCATCAACCGCCTCCTTGGGTATTGGAGGCCGGCAACCTGCTACCTCGAACAATGGATGGTTCCTCTCATTCGAGGCCATGGCTTTGCGTCCCGCTTTCACAAGCGGTTTGCCTTTCTCAGCCATTCTCTCTAGGCAAAGCTCTATAGCAGGATTATGCCTAGATCGAGACCACTTCGGACGCCAAGCAGTGCTTTCTCTAGGCAGATGATGGCCGCGCGGATTCCATTCGCTGTGAATGACGTATGGCACGCATCGCTATCTGCTATAGAATACGGG
>SPBW01000303.1 GCA_004525685.1 Candidatus Atribacteria bacterium | reverse complement strand
TGTACGAACGGCAGGTGAGAGGAAGCCAGCCACGAGAATCAGTCCGATGACCAAAACGCCAATCCATGTCTCTGTACGCATAAGGCGATGAGTATATCAAAACTTGTCACGACTCGACCGTTCGGCTGCCTGTCAGCATCTCTCGGCTTTGTTCCAGATGGATCGCCTCGCTCCAAGAGACGGAGGTTGGCAGAGGACTGCGCGAAACTTGATATGCGTAATTCAAAGTGCATAATAGGACTCCGAGGTCCTATGAAAGGTCAAACCTATATCAGCGAGCCGTTTCCGCACCGGTGGACGCCCAAGACGCGCGTCTCTGACTTGTCGAGTGCGGATCGTCCACGCGAGAAACTCCTATCCAAAGGCGAAGCCGCCCTCTCAGATGCCGAGCTGTTGGCTGTCTTGTTGGGAAGCGGGAACAAGCGATTGGGTGTGCTTGACTTGTCAGTGCAGATTCTCGAATCACTGAGCGGGAAGTTGGCCAATGCGACGGCCGAGGCATTGCTCCGAGTGAAGGGTGTAGGCAAAGCCAAGGCGTGTCAGGTGGTGGCCGCCATGGAACTGGGGCGTCGCCACTTATCCGCACAGCGCACCATCATCCATGATGCCCAAGATGCGCTCCCTTATTTGATGAGCATACGAAGAGAAAGGCAAGAGCACTTCGTCTGTCTCTCTCTAAACGGCGCCAACGAGGTGCTTGCATCGCGAACTGTCACGGTTGGACTGCTCGATTCGAATCAAGTGCATCCTCGGGAAGTGTTTGCCGATCCGATTACGGATCGCGCGGCTTCGATCCTCTGTGCCCACAATCATCCATCCGGGACGCTGGAGGCGAGCCCCGAAGACATCGCCATTACGCGACGTCTTGTGAATGCCGGAGAGGTGTTGGGCATCCGCGTGCTCGACCACCTGATTGTGACCAGAGATGGATTCCTCTCCATGAAACAGGCGGGGTTCCTCTAGAGAATCCGGATCCGCACTACTCCTCGACCACAGACTCTGTGGTCAGCTGCGCATTCTCCTCGCTGCACAGACGATCTCCTTCTGCTTCGAGCGTCATGACTGAGCGAGAGAATAGCCCGGCACTGGCAACGACCAGATAGGCGATGCCGCCGATGAGAAACCACAGCCTGATTCCAAAACGATCGCTCAAGGGGCCTGCCAATGCCAAGCCGAAGGGAACGGCTGCCTGCGTGGCACTGCCCAAGAGTGAGAACACCCTCCCCTGCATGTCTTTGGGAACGGCTGCCTGCAGCGTGGCCATGAATGATCCATTGGCAATGGGCTCCATCAACCCAGTCAGGAACAGGGCCCCTCCCGCCAGGAAGATCCAACCTTGAGGTGTCAGTCCCATAGCAGCGATCGCTCCTCCCATGATAGCGACAGCCAAGAGTGCTGTGAGAATGCGTTTCTTGAAGCCGCCCCATACAGAGAGCAGAAGGCCTCCCAGCACAAAGCCAATACCAAATAGCATTTGCAGGACGCCATACTGAAGAACCTCTCCATTCAGCACTCGTGTGACATAAAGTGGCATGAGAGAGAATGCCGGATTGACGACGAAGTTCATCAGCGCAAGGCCAACAATGAGCAGGAGCATGCCGCGCCATCGAACAGCAAACGCCATCCCTTGCACCATCTCTTGAATTACAGAGGATCTCTTCTGATCTGCAGACCTCGTCTTCTGCGGCTCGGGAATGCGAATGAGAAGCAGTGGCAGAACGGCCATCAGGGCTGTGCCGATGTCAATGGCGAGTACGCCCTGAATGGGCAGCACCTCAATAAGCAGCGCGCCAGCAAGAGGCGAGAACAGCATGGCCATCCCATGAAGCGACTGATTCAATCCAGCGACACGGGACAGGTGTTTCTCTGGCACCATCAATGTTGTGGACGCCTGCATCGCCGGCCAGTGGAAGGCTCCACCGACAGCGCGAAGGAACATCAAGCCATAGATGAAGTGTATCTGTGCATGGCCTGTGGCAAAGAGAAGGACCAACACAGCCGTTGCCAACGCGATGCCTGAGTCAGCCACAATCATGACACTGCGGCGGCTCCAGCGATCGACGAGCGCCCCAGCAAAGGGTGACAGAAACACCATCGGAACATAGGCCATCATGGCGGCGACAGATAGAAC
>SPBW01000246.1 GCA_004525685.1 Candidatus Atribacteria bacterium | reverse complement strand
CGATGCCACCATCGACTACATTCAAGGGGCTCCGGGCAACGCGCTCTATATTCATAGCGCGGATAGCCGTTGGCATCGGCGATATCATGCCATTGAGCTTCCGCCGCTTCGCGTCGGTCAGAAGGTTGTCTTCTCTTGTCGTATCATGGCATTGAGGAATCAGGACTTTCATACCTTCGTCTTTGCGCCTGCCCGAGCAAACGTCAGCTCGCTGGAAGGATCTCTTCCCTACTTCCTGTTCACGAATGAGAAAGATGGCTCCTATGTTCAGGTTCCAACAACCTTGGGCACAGACATTGGACATCCTATTGCCTATGAGCCCGACGTCTATCGCTGGCACACCTACACCTTTGTGTTCGATCAAGACTCCTATGAACTGCGCATTGATGACGTATCCTGGATTGAAGGCCCGTTGAGCGATCCCTTCTCAGACACATCGGTTTGGATCATCCTCATCGGAGAGGAGAGCCTGACTGAGACATGCAACGCGTACTTCGACGATGTTCGAGTGACCATTGAGGAGTAGCATTCGGGCGACAAGACCCGTTTCTTCAAGTTGCAGCTTTCTTCCTGAATCAAGAAGATGAGGGTATCATGCTGCTTGGCACTGCTGTTCTTTGGCTGGTTTGGCTGGCGATAACACGGACCCTGTCCCTCTTGGTCATGCTAGCGGGGCTTGCCTGTTCACTTGCTGTCGTTCTCTTCTGGCGCAAGCTGATGCCAGAGATTCCAGCATCCATGTCGGTGCTCGTCCGCCATCCACTGCGACTGATAAGATTCGCATGGGTGCTTCTAGTTCGATTTGCGCACTCGACACTTCGCACCTCTTGGATCATTCTGAAGGGCAAGGAGGAAGGGCGGATTATGGCGCTGCCCATCCGCGTCACCGACCCGCTGGCTCGGTTCATACTCCTTAATTCGATTACGCTCACACCATCCACCATCTCTCTGCTTGTTGAGGACGACCTGTTGTACATTCATTGGCTGCAAGCCTCTGGCGGCCAAGGAGACTGGCGAGAGATCAAGGAGTCGCTCGAGACCCGTCTGCAGGAACTGTTCGAAGGAGGCTCTAGTGTGGATCGTTGAGTCGCTTGTCTTGGGCTCTCTGGCATTTGCCTTGGTGCTATTGTGGCGAGGCCCCACGCCGTGGGATCGGTTGATTGCCTACAACACGGCCTCCAATCGGATTGTCATAGCCATCTGCCTCGTCGCTGTGGCGACGGGAGAAACGATCTATCTTGATGTCGCCGTCGGCTACGCCGCCCTTAGCTTCCTTGGCGTGGTCATCATTTCGCGGTTCCTCGAGCGAGGAGGTGGACACCGATGACCATCGCCTCCACCGTTTTCATGGCACTGGGCGTGTGCTTTGTGTTCGTGGGGTCTGTCGGTATCCTGCGTCTTAGAGATGTGTACTCACGACTACAAGCAAGCGGCGTATCCGACAATGCGGGCTTGGGCCTGATTCTCATCGGCCTCATCCTGCATTCCGGCTGGTCTTCTCAAGACATCACGTTGCTGCTACTGCTTCTCTTGATCCTTATCACCAACCCCATCGTCACGCATAGCATTGCGCGCAGCGCCTTCGTACAACGACATCGACAGGAAGATGACTCATGACTGCCCAATGGATCCTCCTCGCTCTTTTGCCGCTCGTGGCAGGCATCGCGTTGACCCAAACGCGGCGATTATCAGCCATTATCGGAATGGGGCTGTTCAGCTTCTTGCTTGCCGCCGTCTACTTGCTGATGAAGGCTCCGGATGTGGCCATTACCGAGGCAACCATTGGCGCTGCACTTGTCACGGCCATCTACATCCTTGCCATCCGCAGGACAGGTCGCTTGAGGGTAGTTGCTGACGAGGTTCCAAGATTGATCGCTCGCGAGGGAGACCACATTGAAGGGCTTGAGTTCGAGATCCTGGAGGGCTTTGCCAACGAGCAAGGGCTCGATCTGTCCATCCACTTCGTGCCGCTTCGGCGCGTTCGCTGGCTCATTGCGCATGGCGAAGCGGATGTAGCTGCTGGCGGCATGATAGGCTCTGAGAATGCCCATTCCGGCACGCTGGAAACAACACCCCACTTAGAAACGGGCCTATTCGCATTCAGCAGCCTGGAGACCCCATCCGATGCAATCCGCGAGGCTCCCGACTACGACGGATACTTCTCGGAATTGGTGACGCACGGACAGCACGGCAGGCTGGCTGAAGTCGTCGGATCGCTCGACTTGGCGCGAGTTCTTGCTCTGGGGCGTAGCGGCGTGGAGCTTCAGGGGCTTGATCGCATTCGAGGAACACACGGGTACACCTTCTTGATCGGGGCACATCGGCGAGAGATACATCATGATTTCGAGGCCTATGTTGCCCGGCTTCGCTCTTCAGGCCAGTTGGATGACATGATCGAGAGGCACTTTAGATGATCTCGCGCACGCGTGTCGTCATCGCCAGTATTGTGGTTGTTGTCTTCGCCGCACTCATTACCACCACATATCGGATGTCGCTTCCTGATCCGGCGGAATCAGATCGCTATCTCTCCTTGAGTATCGAGGATACTGGCGCTGCCAATCGAGTTTCTGGCATCTATCTGAATGTGCGCCTGTTTGACACATTGCTTGAGATTCTGGTGTTCTCTGTTGCCGTTCTCGGGGTTAGGCACTACCTTCGCCATTCAGAGAGCGTGATCCTGCCTGAACTATCGGAATCGACGGTTGTCCGAACGGCGGCAACGCTCCTGGGGCCGCTGGCGCTACTCCTCAGCGCTTTCTTCGCTCTCTTCGGGCATCTGTCACCTGGCGGTGGTTTCGCTGCCGGAGTCATTGCAGCCAGTGCCGTGCTCTATGCCGCCATAGCACAAGGAATGCAAATCACAGAATCTCAACTAGATCCTCGACGCGTCGCAGGCTTGGAGAAGGGCATCCTCTTGGCACTACTGATCTGGGTTCTCGTTCCCCTCGCCTTTGGGCAGACCCCCTTGTCGGATCTCTT
>SPBW01000075.1 GCA_004525685.1 Candidatus Atribacteria bacterium | reverse complement strand
GTGGAAAGATTGAAGGATGAAGCCATACCGGCGGTAGCACCCGTCCAGTCCGAACACTGGGCATGGCAGACCTCCGAGAAATACGGGTTCGCCTCAAACTGGTCGGAACGACACGCCGCCTATGTCTCCGGTCTCGGCACCTTCGGCCTCTCCGACGGCCTGATCACCCAAAGCGGTAAAGCCATGCGCTGCGGCTCGGTGGTGGCCCGCGTCGATATCCCGCCGACACCGCGTCCCTATGAAACGCACCAGTCGTATTGTCTCTTCTATTCCGAGGGAACGTGCGCGAAATGCATTGATCGATGTCCCGTCAAGGCCATTTCGAAAGAAGGGCACGACAAGGAGCGCTGCAAAAAGTACGTCATGGAGGTTACCCCGCCGTACGTCAAATCGCAGTTCGGCTTCGAGGCCTATGCCTGCGGTCTCTGCCAGACGGGGATTCCCTGTGAGTCGAAGATTCCCACGGCAGACGACCTTGAGTAATATCAGCAGACCGAGATCATGTTACTTATTCTACCCTACTCTTCTGATTAAGGACGTCCCTCTTTTCCTTCACTGTCGTCATTAATTTTTACATATTAAATAATGATGGCTCGGAGCTCGACTCTTGACAAAGGGGCAGCTCATATGTATTCGGGGCCCGTCATTGTTTTTCAAATGCTTCGACTACCGAAATATATTTATCATGGATCATTTTCTTGTCGAATTCCCAAAACGCATCGAGCATGGCTTGATCTTCCTGCTCAGAAAAATACCTTCTGGCAGCAG
The DNA here is from genome assembly GCA_004525685.1 of Candidatus Atribacteria bacterium. Taxonomy (GTDB): domain Bacteria; phylum Bipolaricaulota; class Bipolaricaulia; order UBA7950; family UBA9294; genus SPBW01. The sequence continues at coordinate 9,167 of SPBW01000075.1, read as the reverse complement.
GGAAAAATACCTTGTCCTCTTTTTCAATGTGTTTCGGGTAAAAGTCTGACAATAAACGAAGGTTAGATTCGATTTCTACCAAGGCCGATTCATCGCCATTTCGATAACTGGTATTGGCATCAATAAGTTTCTTTGTAGTTTTTCTTCCGAGAACGTGGTCTTCGATCAGTTCATTCATCAACTGTTGATCTTCTTCAGATAAATTCTTTTTCTCAAGATCTCTAAATAGAATATCCTCCTCTTTTCCGTGATGAGTTCTGTCAGCATATGTACGGATAAAATCAACTGTTGTGTCAACAAATACGGGATCAACCTTTTTTTCTTTATCGATTTGCGACAGGGTCCTTTCGATTATCGTAATCATTCGCTCGATCAAACGGTGTTCTATCATGAGTAGTCCACGTGCCTGCATTTTTAAACCTCCTTTTTGGCGAAGCCACCTGTCAGCATGAAACGTAGCGAAACACCGGTCAGGTGGACTGGGGTATGCAAATAGAGAAGAAAAGGGGTCGGCCCTTGACTGAGGACAAAGTAGCCCTAATCCCTCCAACACATTTTCTTGACTATTTGTTCTTTGCTCCTTACGCCGAGAAGCTACAATACCCCGTGGGAACGCGAGAACATGTCCATAGCCAGGGGCTGACCCCCATTAGTCCTTGAGAGATGTCAGTTTAATGATGAATCAGCAAACGCCATAGTCGCCCGCCTTTTGCGGTTCTTGTACAGCCGGTTGGGTGCTGGTTCATGCTCCGAGTGTAGCCACCCAGTCGCCAACCCAGTGGGTGATGGCAATTACAACGACGGCTATCATGACATGCTCGCCAACTATCTTCCATGGTCGCTCACCCTGGGCTTTTGCCATGAAGTAGCTCAAAACTGTAAGAATGGACAATCCCCACACAAGGCTGACAATGATGGCCGTTAAGAGCGGCAGAAGAAGGACCGGCACAACGAAAGTCAAGGCGAAGATTAACTTTGCCATGAACGTTGCGATGGTGGCGCCCCAGATTTGCCTGGTCGTATGAACGTTTTCTGATTCCTCTGAAACATGAATGCCGAGAGCATCGGAGAAGGCATCGGCAATGGCGATCGTGATGATGCCGCCGAGAACGACGAGCCTTGAGCCAGTGCCCGAGTTCAGACCAACCATCAGTCCCAACGTCGTGATTACCGCAGACGTCAAGCCAAATGAAACCCCAGTACGTAGCGAGTCTTTCATACTCGTCTTCTCACTCATCAAAATCCCTCCTCCGTGACATCTTGCCTCGACCGCATGAACACTTGACACACGATAGCAGCCATGAGCGTTCCATCTCGTTCACTCATGGAGCATCCGATAGCCATATCCTCCCTGCATGCGCTGCCTTCTTAAGAAGAAAGCAGCTGTTGAATGACCATCGTGAGCGCTCTTCGAGTCATCTCAAGCGGCACGAACGGCCGATTCTCGTCACAGGCGATCACTTGCGTCGCAGTCATGGGAAGATGCATGAATCCCGCCCTCACGTCGCTGCCGGTTTGCTCAGCTTCACGCAGTGCGGTGTAGAGAATGTGGTTACACAAGTGAGTCCCTGCGTGGTAGGAGAGCTTGGCCGGTATGTCTGCTTTGCGCAGACTTTCGACAAGCTTCTCCTGTCTCGGCAGCGTTGCCCAATAGGCTGCTGGTCCTTCAGGATCAATGATCGCCCCCTTGAAGATGTTGATCGCGATCGTTTCCAATGTCACCAGGGATCGTGCCGCCGCCTGGCCACAGAACAGGCAGATATCCGGTCGATGCAACGTCATCACTCGGCGATAGCTCTCAAGCATCGTCGTCTGTTGTGAAGCCGAATCCGTGTTGTCGAAATCGACGATCTCAAAAGCGATCGACGCGCGCGAACCAGTCAGTTCACGCGGCAAGTCGGCCTTCATCGACTCGATCAATTGATGCGTCGAGTTCAATGGGAATGCATCAAAGGGTGGGTATCCGGTGACGAGCAACTTCATGACGTCTCCTTGTTGATCGGTGCGACTCTATTTCAGCCCCAATCTCTCTCCGCGCTTCAACTTCTCCACAGCTTCAGCCGTTCGCCGCGTCCTCGTCTCAGGTCGTTTTGCTGTGGCAATCCATAAGATGTACTGCTTCTGATACGTGGGCGCCAGTGCATGAAACATTTCGGCGGCCTCGGGCTGCGCCGCAAGCGCCTCCTGAAGCTCCTGCGGGAGGGTGTCGGTGGACATCGACGGGCGCTGACGTTGTTGATCCCACTCGCCGGACGCTTTGGCCTCGCTGACGAAGATCAGCCCCGAGCCAGTCATCAGACCAGCGGCAATCGCTTGCTCAGCGCGCTTCTTGTTCGTTTCGGACCAGACGCTGCCCGCTCGACGCGGCGTAAACTTGCGAGCATATCGATCCGCATCGATTCGCTTGATAAGACTGTCGATCCATCCAAAGCAGAGCGCCTCTTCGACGGCTTCGCCGTAGTCTACGGAGCGCTCTTCTGTGTGTGTCTTGAAGAAGATGAGCCAAATCTCGTCGTCAGTCGCGTGATGTTCACCCAACCAGTCACGCCAGAGCCGTCTTGTCTCAACGTGTAGGGTCTTCACCGGAACCTCCCAAGCACCGAGGTCAGCATACAAGATGGAGATCGTCTTCGCAGCCCCGGCTTCCTCCCGTATCCGTCTTGAAGCCCTCTCCGCAAGATCGCATCCTTGGTATCGTCTTCCTGACCTGGCACAATCTAGCTGACAAGGGTTGGTGAATGATGAACGTTCCGAGAATCGAACTCGCGCCAGGCTACTCGATCTCCCGAATCATTCGCGGCGGATGGCAGCTATCCGTCGGGCATCATCAAGCAGGCGTAGACGAAGCAGCAGCCATCGAGGGCATGCGCCTGTGTGCTGAGACGGGCATCACCACGTTTGATTGCGCCGACATCTACACAGGAGTTGAAGAACTCATCGGCAGATTCTTGCGCACACATCGAGACGAACGGCCGATCCAGATCCACACCAAGTATGTGCCCGACCTGGATAGCCTTGCCACGCTGACTCCACAGAACACCGTGGCCGTGATTGACCGCTCCCTGCAGAGACTCGGCATCCAGCGTCTTGACCTGGTTCAGTTCCACTGGTGGGATTACGACATTCCCGGATACGTGGAAGCTGCCCACACACTCGACAATCTGCGACTGCAAGGCAAGGTTCGCCACATCGGGGTCACCAACTTCGACGTCGCACATTTGTCGGAAATCCTCGACGCCGGCGTACCTGTGGTATCCAACCAAGTGCAGTACTCCGTTCTAGATCGTCGCCCTGCTACTGACATGGCTACCTACTGCGCGAGTCACCGTGTCTCTCTTCTATGCTACGGAACGCTAGCTGGCGGATTCCTAACGGATCGCTATCTGAACGCGCCACCTCCACAGGAACCGTTCGAGAACCGGTCACTCACGAAATACCGCTTGATCATCGAAGAAATCGGTGGATGGAGTCGATATCAGAACCTGCTGCAGGTCTTGCGAGCGATCGCCGACAAACACGGCACGAATATCGCAGCAATCGCCAGCCGCTATGTACTGGACCAACCGCAAGTCGCAGGTGCCATCATCGGCATGCGGAGCAACCACCGGATTGCCGAAGCACACAGACTGTTTGATCTGCCACTCAGCAGCGACGACCTTGGCTTGATTGACGCTTGTCTGACCCAATCAGCAGGTCCACGAGGACCTGTTTTCGGACTGGAGCGCATCAAGGATGGTCGTCACGCTGGGATCATGAAGATGAATCTAGGCCAGCCCTCGTAGAGGTCAGCAACCCTCCTAGGCCTTGACAAATACCTCTTTCGTTATATACTCGCGTCGTTATATAAACAGGAGGTTAAGCATCATGCTCGCATTCGAACAAGGGGGCCCGAAGGTTGATGTCCGTATCTGGCCCGGTCTAGCTATCACTTCGGCCCTGCAGTTGGTTCTCACAGCCGACGAACTTCCAGGAATGGGTGACGACTTTGCGTCAATCGCGCGCGACATCCCCAGCCGATTGGCTGATTCCATCCTCGTGCTCGTGCTCGCCAGGATTCCCGAAGCCTTGACCGATCTCGCTGTGAAGCAAGGTGCCATCGACTTGCCCCCCGAAGGGTTCCTCAAATGGGTAGAGATGCTCGATGAATCCGAGCTTTCCAACAACGCCGACTTCATGCGCCACGAGGCAGCCGGCAATCGCCATGAGACCATTCAATCCCCGGAATCCGATCAAGCAGCAGAAAGTCCGATTGACTGGCTGCGGGAGATGGCATCCAATGAGCAATGGGCACAGCTTGAGCAGCTCCAGAAGAACCCGGCCCTGCTCAAGGATCTGTCTATTGACGTACTCCGTACGTTCTGGACAGACCATTTCCAGTCCCTCTACGCGCAGCACGAAACGGACATGCGCAGCGCCACTGCGAGACTGCTGGGCGAACCCGAGCTGCAGCACAATCTGGCTGGCCTGCTTTCGCGATTGCAGAGGCGCACCATCGAGTTGGCCGAGGATTGGACGGAACATCACGAACGAACGCTTCTTGTACCGCTACCGTTCATGGGACCCTATCTGATGTCCATGTCCATCTGCGAGCCCGAGGAACTCGCGGTATTCGCATTTGATGCGCGCCGGACGGCAGGCCTTCAATCCCAAAATGCTAGCGGGCCTGACATCTCCAAGTTGAAGGCATTGGCGGATGAGACTCGCCTCAAGATTCTCCAATTCGCGAGCGGAAGTGAACGCTTTGGGGGGGAAATCGTTACATACCTACAAATCAGCCAACCTGGCGTCTCGCGACACCTACGTCTGCTGAAGGCTTCAGGCTTGCTTGCTGTAAGACAGGAGGGTACGTCGAAGTACTACTCGGTATGTGACGCGGAACTCGACGCTCTGGCTGAAGAAATTCGAGCCATGAAATCGGACTCAAAGGAAAGAACGAAGGACAAGACATCGTGAGCGATTTGAGAGACCGCTGGAATGATCGATTCGAGGGAATGTTTGGGTTTTCGCTGGTGTGGCTGGGGCAATTCGTGTCGATCATCGGCTCGTCGATGACGCGATTCGGGCTGACGATTTGGGCCTGGCAGGTCACAGGCAAAGCCACGGCACTTGCCTTGGTCGGGTTCTTCTCCCTGGTTCCGATGCTCGTCCTCAGCCCAATCGCTGGAGCCGTCGTCGATCGTTGGAATCGCAAGAGAATCATGATTCTGGGCGACCTGGCTGCGGGACTATCAACCATCTTCCTCCTCACGCTCTTCTTGCTCGGAAAGATGGAGATCTGGCACATCTACTTGGTAGCCGTAGTGATTGGAGCGGGCGAAGCGTTCCAGCGCCCGGCGTACATGGCCGCCATCTCCACCATGATTCCCAAGAAACACTATGGTCGGGCGCAAGGCATGATTGGCATGGTTGGTTCAGCCACAGGCATTATCTCACCCGTGGCTGCAGGCGCGCTGCTCGGCTTCATCGGCATTAACGGAATCATGTTGATCGACATTGCCACGTTCTTGTTCGCCATTTCCATGCTCTTGATCGTGCGCGTACCGCAGCCTGTCGAAAGCGAAGAGGGGAAGACGGCAAGAGGGAGCATGTGGCGCGAATCCGCGTTTGGCTTCAAGTTCCTGTTGAAGCGCAAGCCCTTGCTGTACCTACTGATGTCGTACGCCGTGTTGAATCTCGTGCTCACGTTTGCCTTCTCCATCCAATCACCAATGATCCTGGCACGCACGGACTCCAATGAGCTGCTTCTGGGCGCAGTGCAGATGTTCTTTGGTCTCGGCGGGGTCGCCGGCGGAGCCGTTCTGTCTATATGGGGTGGCCCCAAGAAACGGATTCGCGGCGTGTTCCTAAGCGTCATCGGCGCCATGTTGCTGGGGCCGACACTTCTCGGACTAGGAAACAGCTTGTTGGTCTGGGCAATAGGTGCCTTCTTCGCTGTCTTTTTCGCCCAGCTCGCCAGCGCATCGAGCAACGTCGTTTGGCAAACCAAGGTTCCGCATGATGTGCAGGGCCGAGTGTTTGCCTATCGCGGGATGATCGCTTCGATCGCCTCGCCCGTCGGCATGATCCTTGCTGGGACCTTGGCAGACTATGTGTTTGAGCCTATGATGCAAGTCGGTAGTTGGGGAGCCGATGTTTTCGGCAAGCTCGTAGGCACAGGAACGGGGGCAGGAATGGGCTTGATGATGGTCCTAGCGGGGTGCGTCGGTGTCGTGCTCGGTTTGACCGGACTCATTGTGCCATCCATCCGCAATCTAGAGAAGCTTATTCCTGATTGCGATCCAGAGTCTCCCCCGGTGGCCGCCGGTACGGTAGAGATGTAGAGATTCCCTTGCTCCACAGCTCTCCCCGCAAGGAGAGAAAGCGGACGAGGAGGGAGTGATCCCTCCTCGCCCCGCTGAACGGTATCCTGACAAGTCAGGCACGCTTTGGAGATTCTCGGCATGAAGGAGTCGAAGGCACGCTCCGTTCTGATGCAGAGGGGACACTCCGAACCACGCAACCTCGAAGAGCAAGAAGGAATGATGTGTTAGGCATTGGATCCGCTCCAACACGGTCATGGTCTTGTTCAGGTTCTTCGCGCTCTTCAGATGAATTCATTTCAGGATTTCTCTGCGCCTCTGCGGGAGATCGCCTTTGATTGGTCCGCACATCGAATGAGCGTCTACAGATTCGAGACTTCGAAGCTGACCTCGCACCAGGTCTCAGGTTGAAAACCAGCTTGTTGCGGTAGTGGTTGCCCGGGCTCGATTCCGACGACTGTATCAAGTGGCCACGAGAATACGTCTTGAGTGTCTGCGTGAACGTCAAAGCGGAAGAGCATGCACATGGGTCCATCATCCATGGCAATCTGGTATTCCATGTGCGCTGTGTCTCCGAGTTTGACCACGGTCGCCAGCCAGCCGTTGGCCTCGAGAAACATCTGCCTCTCAAAGACTGCCGACGATGAAAATCCCAACGTGCGGCAACTCCAAACAAACGGACTCTCCAATACCCATGCGCCTTCAACAAGACGGTACGATGCCGGGCCAAGTGCGTACGAGGCATGAAGAATGTCGATCGCATCATCGCGCAGGATGTAGATGTTGCCCACCACTTCGGCACTGCGATCCGTCTTCACGCCGAGATACAGGAATCCATCTGCATGTTTGGCATGAAGGAAGGTATCATCGGCTAGTTGCAGCACGAGGGCATCATCCCATTCACCGTCCGATAAGACGCCGTCAAGTATCGGAGCAATCCCCGTGGGAACTGCAAGCCGGCCAAGTCCTTCTCCCTTGGCCCAGACCACACCTCCCATGAGCAGAGTCGACAAGATGACCCACATGAGTCCGCGCTTCACGACTTCCTCCTTGGAACGACAGAATGAGCATGGCCGTGCAACGTATCACGAGCGTCTCACGCCTCATTGAGAGACCACAGCCAAGAGGGTCCTCGGTCAGCCGACGGCTCGGCATGTGTGTCGCCGGCGACGATCACTGCGTGCGAGCGTGAAGTCTGTCCTACAGGTCATAGACTTCCTCTCATGCCCACGTTGGTCTTCTTGCCACCAGCCTGGCGTTGGTTATCTGCATTCGTCAAACAGGTATCATGCAATGATTCAGACCATTTGTTGCCGGTTATGGAGCTCTATGACTCTTTATCGGCATGATTCTGCCGCTTAGCTTGAACAGCAAGTGCCTGCTGGGGCAGGGCGATGAAGGTGAAGACGCTCTCTCGAATCTCTCACCGTGAAGGCCATGGAGAGTGGGAAGAGGAGAGACGCCTGATGAATCAGGATCTAGGTGCCTCCAGCGTCGTCCCAGGACTCGTATCGGACGATCTCGCTCAACGCCTTTCGCGGGCGCGGAGCCGGTCGATCGTCGGAATACCCGACTGTGATGACGGCGACGACGTACTTGTCTTCGGGAATGCCAAGCACGGGCCGGATATCCGATTGCATGAACCAGGCAATCCAACACGTTGACAGCCCAAGGGCTTGCGCTTGCAGCACGAGGTGCTCGATGGCAATCGCTGTACAGCGGATGACGCGCTTGGCCTCCGGCTCCGGGCTGTGTTCATCAATGGACAACTCGCGTACTTCCGAACATTGCGCTTGCACGTCTGCCACACAGACGATGTGAACCGGGGCCTGATTCATCCACTGCTGATTGTGACAGGCCTGCGCAAGCCGAGATCGCATCTTGTCAGACCGAACGACGATGAACCTCCATGGCTGCGTATTCGACCCCGATGGAGCGAGCCGAGCGGCTTCGAGAATCTCCTCAACGGCACTAGCAGACACCTCTTTATCGGTATAGGTCCGGATGCTTCGACGATCCTGTATCGATTCGAGAATGTTCAAGAGATCTCCCTTCGTGCAGTCGAGGATTGTGAGCCATCCAGAGGATCGGCCAATATCTCGCCGATTTCAACCAGAATCGCCTCTGTCTCACTCCTCTTGTTGACTATTCACGCGATGTTTGAGTATCGCCAACGTAGCGGGTAGAGTTCCGCCATGATCTACGAAACCAGAGTCTACGAAGCAGCACCAGGCAGGCTTCCTGAACTGCACGCACGCTTCCGTGATCACACAATCGCTCTGTTCGAGAAGCACGGTATGAAGATCATCGGTTTCTTCACATCCGAGATTGGAGAATGGACCGATCGGCTCACGTACATCCTTGGTTTTGATAGTCTAGAACACCGCGACCGGGCATGGTCCGCATTTCGAGAGGATCCTGAATGGGCCAAGGTAAGGGCAGAATCCGAGAAGGATGGCCCGATCGTTCTGAGGCTGAAGAGCACGATCCTAACACCCACGTCTTACTCGCCCTTGAGCTGATTCAGCGAGTCGGAGCGCACTCTATCTGAGGCTTCCAATCGTTGGTGGCTTGGGGTGTTCGACTCCCCATATGGTCGAAGAAGAAGATCTGCCCCAGAGACAGGCTCTCGCTTTGAAGGTTTCTTTGCGTTCTTGGGTTGTCAGATGAATGTCAAGAGACAAGATCTGACTCCAAGAACTGTGACCCCAAGAACTAGCTGCGGCGTGTAACCTGCTGTAGACTTGGACGCTCTCCAGGGGGTGTAAAGAACTTGATTCAAGCCGATCAACTGACAAGATGCTTCGGCAAACGTGTTGCCGTGGAAGCCTTGACGTTTGAGGCGCATCCGGGAGAAATCCTCGGATT
>SPBW01000046.1 GCA_004525685.1 Candidatus Atribacteria bacterium | reverse complement strand
GACACAGACTTCGTTGACCAGATTCTCAGGATCCGAGGGCAGTACGACGCGCGATCCGGTGTAGGTCCAGACTTCACCCGCTTCCAACAGCCCGTCGCCGTCGTCGCCCGTGGGGCCGGTCAGGATAACGCCCAGGCTGTCATTCACGTCGGTGATGTCCACCGGCGAGCCGTCCGATGCCGGCGCATGCCGCACCGTGATCGTGTAGCTGACGGAATCCCCCACGTGCACCGATGCCGGCGTACCCGACTTGGCCACTTGCAGGACCGGCGCATGCTCCACGGTCGTGGTGGTCGAATCGCAGTCGGTCACCGTGTCGCCGTCCAAATCTAGACCGGTCACACAGACGGTATTGATCAACTCGGCGGGATCTTGCACCAGCACCACGCGGGATCCGGTGTACGTCCACGTCTCGTTCGACTCGAGCCAGCCATCGCCGTCGTCGCCGGAAGGACCGGCCAGGGCAACACCCAGGCTGTCATTCACATTGGTGACGTGGATCGGCGATCCGTCGCTGGACGCGTGATGCGTGACCGTGATCGTGTAGTAAATCGTGTCGCCCACGCCTGCCGCCGTTGGCAGGCCGGACTTCTGCACGAGCAGCGCCGGATTGTGCGTGACGGTGGTCGTTGTGCTGTCGCAGTTGTCCGAAGGATTGGTGTCGTAGCTTTCGCTGCTGACGCAGGCCGTATTGGCCAGCGGGCCGGAGGTGGACGGATTCACCGTCGCAGTAATCGTTACCGTGATACTGGTTCCGCTCGCGATGTCGCCAAGGCTGAGCGATCCGGTCCACGTCCCCGAGCTTCCGCCCACGATTTGGTAGGTGGCGTTCGACAATCCCACCGGCAGGACGTCGGTCACCGTCACATTGGTGGCCACATCGATGGGACCGTTGTTGGTGACAATCAGGGTGTAGGTAAGCAGTCCGCCTGCGCTGACACTTAAGGGCGCCGTCTTGTCGATGGACAGCTCGACCGTGCGGATGCGGACGGTGGTTTGCGCAGTCGCGGAGACCGCGGAACCGATGGTCGGTGTTCCCGACACTGTCGCCACGTTGGTGATCTGGTACGGATACGTGAACGTAGTGCGGTCCGCGAAATTGACGACGTAGCTCTTCTGGTAGATCCACGTCTCAGTCACATCGAGCCGGCCGTTGCTGTTTGAATCGCCAGATGCAGGTCCGGGGATGGTCCCCAAGATGTTGTCCGTCAAGGCCACCGAACCTAGAGACACGTTGCCTGGGTTGGTGACCGTGTAGGTGTAGACAATCGTCGTGCCCACTTGTGCCATCGGGTGGCTCGAGGTCTTCACCACGAGAATCGCGGGGTTGCGCACGACGGTCGTGGTTGTCGAAGCGCAGTTGTTGGCTGGATTGGGATCGGACTGGCCGCCTGAGATACAGGCGGTGTTGGCAACCGTTGGCCCGGCGGCTTCTCCGACAAGCACGTTGAGTGTGAGGATCGAGCTTGCTCCAGCCGCGAGTCCGCCGACCGTCCATAGGCCGATTGCGGGATCATAGGATCCCTGTCCTGCAATCGCACTCACGTAGGTCGTTCCGACTGGAATGGGCTCGGTGACTGTGACTCCGGTTGCAGCACCCGGCCCGTTGTTTCGAGCCGTGATGGTGTAGGTCAGCGTTCCGCCCACAGGGACCACACCGGAACTGGCCGTCTTCGTGACAGCCAGATCGGTATTGCAGTCTTGGACAACGATGTAGGATGTCTTGGTTTCGAAATCTGTCGCGCTCTTGGTATCGATGACGGTCAAAGTCACGGTGTAGGTGCCGGGGTTGCTATAGATATGGATCGGATTCTTGGCCGACGAGATCGCGGTGCCGTCTCCAAAATTCCAGCTGTAGACATACGGCTCGAGGCTGTAGCCGCCGGTCGTCAGATCGGTGAATTGAACCGTCAGGGGAGCGCATCCGCTGGTAGGCGTTCCGACGAAGTTGACCACCAACGGGGTGGTGGCGAAGAAGCTGGCATAGCCGACGCATTTGGATCCTGGCTGATAGTCCACGCATCCGAGACATTTGGATGGATCATTGAGTGTGTTGTCCACCGACCAGAAGATCTGAATGTTGCGCAGTTCCAGCACGCCACCGCACGGCCAATCAATAGTGCCCACGAGGAGGTTGTAGATCCCCTTCTCGAAGAACACGTACGGTTGACTCACGAGATTCAGGTACGCCAGCACATTGTTGATATACACGTCGGCCACAATGCGCACGCAGTAGCTGTTAACGCGGTTGAAATTGAGCGTGGTCCAGAGCTGCGAAGCAACCGGTCCGCCCGGAACGCAACCGCCTGGAGAGACCAAGTAGACACTCTCCAGCGTCACGTCCTTGGCCGTGCACCCGGTGATACATCGTGGATACGTTTGAGCAAACGCTGCTTGCCCGATTACAAACAAGACTGCGATCGTCACGAGAAGAACCGTGACAAGTTTCCCCCTACTCTTCATCAAGCCACCGGTTCTTGCTGCCTGCCCCGTCATGATTCCTCCTTCGGAGCTGGCAACCCGGCTACCTTGTGAACCCTGCGGGGTTCATCAGAGAATCGCTTGCGATTCTCCAACGCGTTCGTCAGAACGCGCCGAGGTCCGTGGCTTTGCGCCCCATCCTCGCGAATGGTTTGCCTTTTCAGACTCAGTTCATAGCTATGATATTCATTATCTCTGACTTGTAAAGTATCAAGCATTGCCAGCTTCCTCGCGCTGGCGATCTTGAATCATCAAGGCGCGCTCAACGGCTTCTGGCGTGACGAGTTCCTCTTCTAGAAGGATGTCGCCCAGCAATTTGTCGGTGAACTTGGATTTCTGAAGATCCAATCCCTTGCAGAGGTTGGCGTGACTGATCACGCCAAGATCGACGAGGATCTCTCCCAATCGCTTGTCGCTCTCGAAGTAGTCCTCAAGGATAGAGAGAATGACTGCGCTACGGCTCTTGCGCTCTCTTCGACCCTTCGCATCCACCTGGCCAATGAGGTAAGCGTCTTCGTTGTTGTAGTAGATCGTCGTCTGCATTCTTCTCTCCTTCGTCGTTCACGACCAAAAAAAGGTGGCCGGGTTCCCAGAGTTAAACCCTGGCAACCCGGCCACCCTGCGAACCCGTGTTCGCTAAGGCCCGTTGGCTTTGCGCCCCATTCTTACGAGATGGTTTGCCTTTTTCAGGACCATGAACTAATTGCAACAACTATATCGACGTTGTATTCGGATGTCAAGAGTTGTGTGCTCTTCTCGCTAGCCTAGTTCCTATCAGGAGTTGCAGTACGAGGTGGGCGCACCGAGCCATTGCAGTTGGCGGAAAGCACGGCGTATACTGGCTTCATGACAGACGTGTCCAAGCAAACTCCGATGATGAAGCAGTACTGGCGATTCAAGGCGGAAGTGCCTGATGCCATCCTGTTCTACCATCTGGGCGACTTCTACGAAACCTTCTACGAGGACGCCCAGACCGTATCTCGCGAACTGGACATCGTCCTTACGTCAAGGAATGGTCATCCAATGGCAGGTGTCCCCATTCGTCGCGGCGAGGCCTACATGCAGCAACTTCTTCAGCGAGGCTACAAAGTGGCTGTTTGCAGGCAAGTCGAGGATCCCAAGGATGCCAAGGGGCTTGTCAAGCGAGACATTGTCCAGATTATCACCCCTGGGACAGTCCTGGATGATGGATTGCTGGACGCTGGCGACAACAATTACCTGTGCGCGGTGGATCTAGCCGTTGAGAGCGGGCCGTTCGGCATCGCCTTCTTGGATCTTTCGACAGGGGAGTTCATTCACACGCTTGCACCAACGAAAGCGGCATTGCGGGACGAGTTGGTACGGCGCTCGCCGAGCGAAATTCTGGTAGCTAATGCCCAGGAACTAGATCCAGACGTCATTTTGGATCCCTTCGTTACGCGCGTCGCAGACAGCACGTTTGCTGTTGAGAGCACTGGGCAGTTTGCACTCGGAGAAGGTGAGCCGGGATTGCGAGCCGCAGGCGCGTTGCGTGCCTATGTGGCGGCAACCCAGAAGGCCGTTCTGAAACACATTCGCCCTTTGTCCGTGTACTCCCTGGCCGATCACATGGATCTGGATCCGTTCACAGTGAGTAGTTTGGAATTGGTCAAGCCACTGCGGGAAGGACAACACAAGGCAACGCTATTGCAAATCCTGGATGCCACCAGTACATCCATGGGGCGGCGGCGACTGCGGCGGATGATTCTTGCCCCGCTTACGCATCTAGATCAGATTGCGGCCCGTCTCGATGCCGTGGATCTGCTTGTCAGGAATGTGCTTCTTCGGCAGCAATTGAGGCAGAGTGTTGGCGCCATTCACGATGTGGAGCGACTGCTTGGCAAGCTAGGCGCGCAGCGGATGCGTCCAATGGACTTGTCCACGCTCTTGGGATCACTGGCGTGCGTTTCCGGCATCGCAGAGCTGCTTTCTCACGGGTTGGGCGAAGGTGAGCACGCAGCGCTGCGGTTGAAGGCAATTGATGATGATCTGGCACATCCGCAAGTAGATGCCTTGGTGGATGAGTTCTCAGGAATGCTTGTGGACCAGCCTCCAGCAGATGCGCGCGAAGGCGGACTGATTCGTCCTGGCTACGATCCCGAACTCGATGCCTTGCGAGAAGATGTGCGTTCCAGCCGTCAGGCGCTGACAGCCATGGAGCGCAAAGAACGAGAAGAAACGGGCATTTCGTCACTCAAGGTGGGCTACAACCGGGTTTTCGGCTACTACATTGAAGTAACTCGATCGCATCTTGAGAAAGTGCCGGATCACTACATCCGTCGGCAGACGCTGGCCAACGCTGAACGCTACATCACTGACGAACTTCAGGCGTTCGAGCAACGCATTGCACAGTCTGATGAACGTGCCAAGGCACTTGAGATCGAGCTGTTTGAGGCAGCTCTTGATCGGATGTCTGGTGAGATCCCGCAGCTCCAAGTGATCTCAGACGCCATCGCCGAACTGGACGTGTATCTATCCCTGGCTGAGACGGCGCACTCGTATCGCTACGTCCGGCCGACGTTTGTGGAAGATCATGCGCTTCGTATTCGCGCAGGACGGCATCCCGTCGTAGAGCGCATTGAGGAATTCGTACCCAATGACTTGGATCTGACCAGGGATCGGGATCTCGTCATTCTTACCGGCCCCAACATGGCGGGTAAGTCTGTGTTCCTGCGCCAGAATGCCATCATCTGTCTGATGGCGCAGATGGGATCGTTTGTTCCTGCGTCAGAGGCGAGCTTGCCCATCATCGATCGGGTCTTTGCCCGCGTGGGAGCCTCAGACATGCTGACTGCCGGAATCAGCACGTTCATGATGGAGATGCTTGAGGTATCGGCCATCCTTCGAACCGCCACTTCGCGAAGCCTCATTATTCTCGATGAAATGGGGCGAGGCACCAGCACGTTCGACGGCGTGTCGATTGCCTGGGCGGTGGCGCGAGAGTTGGCCACGTACGTGAAAGCCAAGACCCTGTTTGCTACGCACTATCAAGAATTGACACGCCTATCCGATGACGTCGTTAACGTCGAGAATCTCCACGTCGCTGTCAAAGAGATCGGACGGGATATTGTTTTTCTTCATCGGGTGGAACCAGGGATAGCGCGTGGCAGTTATGGTGTTCATGTCGCACGGCTGGCAGGATTGCCCCAACGTGTGACCGATGCTGCTGACGTCATCCTCGAACAGCTGCTGCTCGAGGCGCCGCTTTCCCGGCTCGGGGGATCCAAGACGGTCGCGCAACCTGTTCCGCTGTTTGGTTCCGAGGACCATCCCATCATCAAGCGTCTGCGCAAACTCGATCCCAACGCAATGACCCCCATGGAGAGCCTTCAAATCCTGGATGAACTGAAACGGCAAGCTGACTAGAGGAGACGGATGTCTGAGCGCGCAGCTGAGTTGCATCAACCTGTTCTGCCCGATGCTGTATTGAGATTCCTGTCTCCGTTAACAGGCAGGACCGTCGTCGATGGCACACTAGGGCTTGGCGGACACACGGAGATGCTCTTGCAAGCCGACAAGACCGTTCGCGTCATCGGCATTGATCGCGATGCTGAAGCGCTTGCGCTGGCTAGGGCGAGGTTGGCCGTGTTTGGCGATCGACTTCAAACGGTGCACGGGAATTTCTGCGACCTGGATCAGCATCTTGATCGGCTCGGCGTGCCCGGCGTGGACGCAGTGCTTCTTGATCTCGGTGTGTCGTCGCTTCATCTTGATGTTGGTGAGCGCGGATTCAGCTTTCGGCGAGACGGTCCACTTGACATGCGGATGGATCGCAGCGCGCATACGACGGCGGGGGATTGGATTGCGACGGTATCAGAGTCGCAATTGTCCGACGTCATCTACCGATTCGGAGAGGAACGGTTCGGACGCAAGATTGCCCGTGCCATCCTTTCTGCCCGTAGTGCAGGACGAATCGAGTCCACGCTGCAGCTTGCTGACATCATCCGGCAGGCAGTGCCTGCCAAATACGATCATCGCCGTCTCCATCCCGCCACCCGAACGTTTCAAGCCATACGTATGTTCCTCAACGATGAGCTAGGCAGTCTAGAGGCGGGGCTGGCTACTGGATTCGAGCGCCTTGTCGAGGGGGGCACATTCGTGGTTATTAGCTTCCATTCTCTTGAAGACCGCATCGTGAAGAGCTTCTTCCGCGACAAAGCGCGGTCGTGTGTCTGTCCACCGAAGCTTCCCGAGTGTGTTTGCGGCAAGGAGATTGAAGCGGAGATCCTGACGACACGCCCCGTGACTGCGACGGACGAGGAAGTGGCGTCGAATCCTCGTTCTCGTAGCGCCAAGCTGCGTGCTGCGCTACGGCTTCGCTAAAGCTCTTGCAGATTTGACAAGTGTCTTTCGTGGTGAAGAGTAATCAAGATAAGCTGTCGAAGGTGAAGAATGAGGAGCCAAAGGAATAGGTCCCGTTGGTCGGCGGAGTCGTCGCGCGCAGCATCGCGAGGAACGCTGACGATGGTCGGACTGATGGGGGCAATCTTGATCGCTACTGCGGTCTCTGGTCTATCCTTTCTCTATCTGTGGCAGGGCAATCGCATACAGGCGTTGACCGCCACGCATGAGGATGCGCGAGAGCAACTGGAATCCGCACAGGAAATCAATCACATCCTACGTGTTCGCATCGATGAAGCCTTCTCTCTAGAGCGCATCGCTCGGATTGCCCGTGAGCAGTTGGGAATGTCTGAGCCGACCATCATCCACTATGTACCCAAGCCCCCCGCAGACTCCTAATAGCCAATCGCGCACAACGCATGTGCGCGGGCGCGTGGTATTGGCGATCTTTGCCGTTCTCCTAGCCGTTGTCGTGGGGCGATTCGTCCAATTGCAGATCGTGCAGCATGCTTACTGGCTTGGACGTGCACAGGCGTCTCAAGAGAGGATCATCCAGTTGCCGCCACAACGAGGCTCGATCCTGGATCGAAACGGCGTAGCTCTGGCAATTGACGTAAAGGCGATGGCGATTGCCGTCGATGGCATCAACCTGACCAATGAGAGCGCAGCGGTAACGATTCTCGTCGAGGAACTGGCGTTGCCCCGATCAGATGTTCAGGAGAAGGTGTCGAGAGATTCCTACTTCACGTGGATCAACCGACGTGTGGATTTCGACACAGCCCAACGGATCCGGGAACGAGCCAACGCTGCTGACGTGTATGGATTGGTGTTCATCGATACATGGAAGCGTTGGTATCCACAGGGGCGGCTGGCATCGAATCTGATTGGCTTTGTGGGAACAGACGGAGCCGGATTAGAGGGCCTGGAGATGGCGTATGACGAGCAACTACAGGGAACGGCGCAGGTCATTCGAGTGCTGGAGGGTGCAGACGGACGTACCTACAACATCGAGGTCGTAGAACAGGGACAGCGAGGCAAGGATCTCACGCTCTCGATTGAAATGGGTCTGCAATTCATCTGCGAGGAAGAGATTCGAACTGGTGTGAATCAGTTCCGCGCTCTGGGCGGCATGATCGTTCTCTTGGATCCCCACACAGGTGATGTGCTGGCCATGGCCCAAGACAAGGGCTATGACCTCAATGCGTTCTGGGATTCAACACCCGAGCAACGTCGGAACCTGGCGGTTACACACCTGTTTGAACCGGGCTCCATCTTCAAAGTCTTCACCGGGCTAGCGGCGCTAGAGAACGGGGTTGTCTCGCCCGCAGACACGTTCAATGGCAACGATGGCATTGATGTGTTCGGGCATGTCATGCACAACGCAGACAACGAATCCTATGGCATGGTCACATTCGCGGAGATTATCGAACACTCCATCAACACAGGCATGATTCGTGTTGCGCAAGGCCTTACTGAAGATCAGCTCCATGACTTACTGGCTGGGTTCGGCTTCGGCACGACGACGAAAGTCGGCTTGCCCGGCGAGGAACGGGGGATTCTCCGTCCCGTGGCTGATTGGTCAGGGCTTGCCCTCGCTGCTCACTCGATCGGGCAATCGGTGGCGGTGACAGGAATCCAGCTGGCTCGTGCTGTGGCCGTCATCGCGTCCGATGGGATCTTGCGGACGCCACGCATCATTGTTCCCGCCATGGATGACGTTGCCCCCCCTGACGGGGTGCGCGTGTGTTCCAGAGACTCAGCAAACACCATGTTGGCGCTGATGAGAGCGGTCGTAGAGTCGGGAACTGGCACATTGGCAGCAATCGATGGGTTTGCCGTTGCTGGCAAGACGGGAACTGCGCAGAAGGCTGTCGCGGGGCAAGGCTACGTCGTGGGTAAGTACACGTCGCTGTTTGCAGGTATCCTTGACGCGAACTCGCCAGATTACGTGATGGTTGTGGTGCTCGACGAAGTGCAATCTGGATCCCCATCAGGTGGATACACGGCTGGTCAGATCTTCCGGCGGGCCGCTACCAGGCTCATCGCTCATGAACGGCTGGCACCGTCTTAGGACGGGGAACGTGCTCGCCTACTGTCGCAAATGGATGGCCAGCATCGACAAGTCGGCCTGAGACACGCCAGGGACTCGGCTTGCCTGTCCGAATGAGCGAGGGCGAACGCGTTGAAGGAGATCTCGGCCTTCAATGGAGACGTTGGTCAGACAGTGAAAATCCATGTCTGATGGGATGATCATGTCTTCGAGCCGTTTCAGACGTTGAATCTCTCGCTCTTGCTGCACGAGATAGCCCGCGTACTTGCCTTCGATCTCTGCTTCCTCAATCACAGCGTCTTGGAGCGCGCTCACAGACAACAGATCTGACAAACGCACATGAGGCCTTCGCAAGAGCTCAAACAAGCTGGCGCCGTTGTTTTGAAGTCGAACGCTTCCTCGTGCGACCAGTTGATCATTCGTCGGATGAGAGGGGCCGATTCGCGTGGCATGAAGCGTTTCAAGCAGTGTTTCCAAGTCAGCTTTTCTCTTGAGCACTTGCTCGTAGCGATCATCGGGAAGCAAGCCCACGTTGTGCCCGATCTCCGACAACCGTAGATCAGCATTGCCTTCACGTAGTGTCATGCGATATTCGGCCCGCGAAGGCAGCATACGATAGGGCTCGGTAATCCCCTTGGTCACCAGATCGTCAATCAACACACCGATGAACGCCTGTCCCCTGGAAAGGATGAGCGGGTCATCGCCACGCAGCTTCGCGACAGCATTGATGCCGGCCAGCAAACCTTGAGCTCCCGCCTCCTCATATCCTGTCGTGCCATTGATTTGTCCGGCGAAGTACAACCCCTTCACACGGTCAGACTCAAGGGTCGCATCCAGATGCAATGGATCAATAAAGTCGTACTCGATGTTGTATCCATAGCGCTCGATATGAGCGGCTTCCAGCCCGGGGATTGACCGCACAATGCGCTGTTGAACCTCTGGTGAGAAGGCGGTATAGATTCCTTGGAGGTAGATCTCCGTACTGTCAACGCCCTCTGGCTCGAGGAACACCTTGTGGCTGGTTCGGTCAGGGAACTTGACGATCTTCGTCTCCAAAGAGGGGCAATGGCGCGGCCCCTCTCCAGCGATCAGCCCGTTGTAGTTGGAGCTTTCCGTCAACGAGTCGCGGATGATGCGGTGCGTCATCTCAGTCGTGTGTGAGACATAAACCGGTAGATCATGGGCGAGTACGCGAGGCTGACTCCAAAACGAAAACGCAAGCGGCTCATCGCTTGTGTCTTGGCGCTCGAGAAGCGACGTGTCCATCGTGTCGCGATGGATGCGAGGCGGAGTGCCCGTCTTGAGACGGATGAGAGGGAATCCAAGTTCTTCAAGCGACGTGGCAATGGCCAGCGACGGAGGTTCGCCTGCGCGGCCAGCGGGATAGGTCACATCTCCCAGCAATACGCGGCCATTGAGAAACGTGCCTACCGCAAGGATGACGGCCTTGGCAGAGATCTCCAGACCTTCGCGCACATGTACGCCGACGATCATGCGCTCGCGAACAAGGAGCCGATCGACCATCCCTTCGATGATGGACAAGCCCTCCGTATGCTCCAGAATATGCTTCCACGTGCGTTTGTAGAGATTTCGATCAGTTTGGGCACGTCGCACCTGCATCGCAGCACCCTTGCTGGTATTGAGCATGCGAATGTGAATCATCGACGCGTCGGTCACGCGCGCCATCTCTCCGCCGAGCGCGTCGATCTCGCGGACAAGCTGCGACTTCCCAGGTCCACCAATAGCCGGATTGCACGGCATCTTGCCGATCTCATCGAGATTGATGGTAAGCAGTGCCGTCGAGGCGCCCAGGCGACTGGCTGCGAGTGCTGCTTCGCAACCGGCGTGCCCTGCCCCGACGACGACGATGTCATAGCTGTGCATGGACTCCTGCGACTCCTACTCTTTCTTGCCCATGTTCAGCCAATTGAGAAGCTCAATGGGAACAGGGAAGACGATGGTTGACGCATTCTCTGCTGAGATGTCATTGAGCGTCTGCAAGTAGCGAAGCTGAAGTGACGATGGATTGCGCTCCATGATGGCTGCTGCCTCGCCCAGCTTGGTTGCTGCTTGCAGCTCTCCCTCAGCATTGATGACCTTAGCGCGTCGGTCACGTTCCGCTTCGGCTTGTCGAGCGATGGCGCGCTGCATATCAGATGGGAGCTTGACGTCCTTGATCTCCATGTTGCCGACCTTAATCCCCCACGGATCCGTCTGTTCATCGACGATCTGCTGAAGTTGTTGGTTGATCTTCTCTCGCTCGCCGAGAACTTGATCAAGTTCGAAACCTCCAAGGACACTTCGCAGCGTGGTCATGGCGATTTGGCGTGTTGCCTCCACGTAGTTCTGTACTTCAACGACAGCGGCATTCGGGTCGACGACGCGGAAGAACAGGACCGCATTGACCTCAGTCGAAACGTTGTCTTTGGTGATCACTTCTTGAGGCGGCACATCGAGGGTGACTGTCCTTAGACTGACCCGCACCATCTTGTCAATAATCGGGATGATGATGATCAGCCCGGGCCCCTTGGCAGCGACCAGTCGTCCCAAGCGGAAAATGACACCGCGCTCGTATTCACGGAGGACCTTGATGGCATTGACGAGAAACAAGAGCACAAACACAACGATGGCTGTGACGTATGGATAGATCATGGTGAACCTCCTCGATTCCTTTCAGTTGCCAGTGGATGGTAGGTTGCCATCCTGAGGTTGTCAATTGTGATTCAGCGCGCTGCGCTTCGTATACTTGGGGGCGAGAGGTGAGGATCATGAGCCGTCGGCCGCTGATTGCCGGAAATTGGAAGATGCACAAGACGCCTCAGGAGGCTCAGGATTTCATTGAGCGGTTTCTATCCTTCTCTTGTGATGGTTTTGATTGCGATGTTCTCGTGATCCCGCCGTTCACCAGCCTCGACAGAGCAGGGAAATGTCTTCTGGAATCGAGCGTGTTCTTGGGAGCACAGGATATGCATCCTGCAGCTTCGGGTGCCTATACGGGCGCCATCTCTGCGAACATGCTGAAGTCGTGTCAGTGTTCCTTCGTGCTCGCAGGACATTCTGAGCGCAGACACGTGTTTGGCGATACCAATGTCGTAGTGAACGAGAAACTGCAAGCCGCACTCAGCAACGATCTTCGTCCCATCCTTTGTGTGGGGGAGACCCTAGAAGAACGCGAGGCCGATCGCACGGAATCGGTGCTCGAAGAGCAGCTTGCTGGCGGCCTAAAGGATGTCAGCGAACTAGATCTGGCACATGTTGTCATTGCTTATGAGCCTGTATGGGCAATTGGTACAGGGAAGACAGCGACGACAGAGCAAGCACAAGATACCATTGCCTTCATCCGCGCCTGGATCGAGACCCGCTATAGCGAGACAGCTTCTGAAGCGATGCGGATTCTGTATGGCGGCAGTGTGAACCCAGCCAATGCCAAGAGTTTGCAGGCGCAGCCTGACATTGACGGAGCATTGATCGGCGGAGCATCTCTTGATCCCGACTCGTTTGCGCAGATCATTGCCGAAGCGATGTCTCTGCAGGGAGACGACGATCCATGCTGAACACGATTCCAAACAGAATTACCATTGCCCGATTGTTATCCGTCCCATTGCTGATGTATCTGATCTTGTCCGACTCCAACATCGGCCGCATTCTTGCTGTGATTCTGTTCTTTCTGGCGGCGGTCTCTGACGCTGTGGACGGATACATCGCACGTAGCCTCAATCAAACATCGGTGTTCGGCCAGTTCGCGGATCCCATTGCCGACAAACTGCTGATCTCAGGTGCATTGATTGCCTTGGTTCAGCTGGGTGAGTTGTCAGCCGCCGCGGTCATGGCACTCATTGCGCGTGAGTTCTTGGTGACTGGCCTTCGCATTGTGGCAATCCATGAAGGGCAGATCATTGACGCCAGCATCCTGGGCAAGATCAAGACAATTTCGCACGTGATTTTGGTGTTAGTCGTCCTGGCGGCACGTACATTTTCCTTGGGGCCGGCTGGTGGGATTGCTAAGACTGTTGCGCTCATCCTTGCTATTGCCATGTCCCTCATTTCTGGAGCCGAGTACTTCTATCGCCTACGACGCCTGTTCGTCTAGAGCCGTTTGTTGCGCTCCCCTTCTCATTCTCCGATGATCTTGATCAGTACCCGTTTCTTGCGGCGACCATCGAATTCCCCATAGAACACCTGCTCCCAAGGGCCGAGGTCGAGGCGGCCTTCTGTCACTGCCAAGGTCACGCTTCGGCCCATCACTTGGCGCTTGAGATGGGCATCCCCGTTGTCTTCACCGGTGAGATTGTGATCGTACTGGCTTGTTGGTTCGTGTGGCGCCAAGGCTTCGAGCCATCGTTCATAGTCACGATGCAATCCGGCTTCATCATCGTTGACAAACACAGATGCCGTGATGTGCATGGCATTGACGAGGCAGAG
>SPBW01000115.1 GCA_004525685.1 Candidatus Atribacteria bacterium | reverse complement strand
GCTGGGGAATCTTGCCGTCATCCCCGTCCTGTTGTGGGGGTTCCAATGGATGGAAGCCTTCTTCATGCGATGGAGGGTCACGCGAAACATCATGGAATGGGTCTTCGCACGCAGTCGCCGCAAGGGACGCTGGATAGAACGATGGGGTTCCCTCGGCCTACTACTTCTCGTCGCCATTCCTCTTCCCGGCACAGGCGCTTGGACGGGCACTATCGCTGCTCGATTGTTGGGTATTGACAACAAGAATGCTCTGCCATGGATTGCACTGGGAGTCCTAATCGCAGGAATACTCGTCCTATTCGCCAGCCTAGGCATCATTCACCTGCTTGGGCTTGAGCCCGTCGTCTAGCCGGAAACGGACATCAGCGTCTGTTTTCTGAAGGGACTGTGCAAGCCAACCCGATAGACGCACCGTTCTTCGGTACATAGTACTTGTCTACGCTTCCTTCGAGCACTACTTCTCTGCCTCGCTCATTTGGAAGGCAGTCTGGATCGTTGAGCAGAATCCATAGAACCGAATCTCGGCATCTGATGGCCGGAAGTGCAGCATGACTCCGTCAACATCGCTCCAGGGGAATTCGGTGGCTTCTGAGCAGGCCAGATCGTCGAGCCCGATGGTGAGTACGCCTGATTCGGCAAGCGTGAATGCGTCGCTCTCGTTGTTCATGAAGATTGCACCGTCGGGACTTGAGGCATCATCGTGAATGAATTCGACAAACATGTCCGTGGGCTCGCCAAGGCTCATTGCATCGACGAAGAATCCGGTGGCTGATGAGAGATCGTAATCGCTAGATTCCAACCACAGTTGCAGCACGACATTGTTCGTACTGCTGGGGTTGGTGAATGCAAGATACGAGCCGTGGTCGTCTTCGCCGTAGCGCACTGTCTCACGCGCTCCTGAATGGGTCCCAAAATCTGTTGCGTCCCAATCTTGGAGACTCACTGCCAAAGGATCGGTTGCTACTGGAACGATATGCAGCTTCCCTGGCTCGCTGTTGTACGACACGCTAGTGAAGTAGTAGGTGTCGTCCGTCAGGAAGAATCCACGCACTCCAGCAGATGCCTGTTCCGCTGCCGGGACATAGTCGGTGATATCGAATGCCTGTTCGAGGGTGTATGAAGTTCCAGTACCTACGAGGCGGAAGGCGATGCCTGCTTGGTAATCGAGGGTCAGAAGCGAGCCGTTCCACATCTGAAGCGAGATCAGTTCGCCGACGGTTCCAGCTTGAATGGGAGTCTGAGTCGATTGGCCGCTTTGGAGAGCCAGGATGGAGGGTCCAGTTGATCCGTACACGAGGAGACAGAGGATGTTCTCGTAATGGGCGACGCCCAGAACCTCTCCTGAGAACTGGGCATCTATGGAGTAGTCAGTCGGCTCCCCGCTATCGGTATCCACGATCCATGCTTCTCTTGACTCGTTGATGATGAGAAGATCCTCGCCAATCGAGGCAATATCGGTGACGTAATCAAAGTTGTCCCCCAATTCGCGGACATCGCCAGTTGCGAGATCGACGGACAATAGTTCGCCGGAGCTCCAATCGACGATGTATGCTTGCTGATTGATGATTTCGATTGCTTGGGGAGTTGCTGAGAGATTTGGTGTCTGTCCAACCTCGATCGAGCTATCTCCCGCTGGTGACAGCTCTTCACTCTCTGTTGGGCAGAAGCGCAAGGAGTGTACTGTCAGCTTCCCATCAGCGGATGCTGCGACGTGGATTGAGACGGAGTTCGCGTGGGACCAAAACGAAGCGTCGATTGGATTCCCGTATCCAGCGAATGCATCTTCGGAGAAACTGTCAAAATCGACTGCAATTCGTTCCGACGATTCAATCCCGTTGATGTGCATTGCCTCGGAGAGTGTTGCCCCCCGATATCGGGAACGAGGATCCCGTGAAGTAACGACAAAAGAGAGATCGATCGAGACTCCTGAGGACACTTCAATCTGTAGTGAGGAGAAATCCTCGAACGGGAATCCTTCTAAGAACGCTGTGATCTCAACGGTTGCTCCTTTGTGCAACGGAATCATTGGATGTCCTTCCTCATCGAAGCTCAGGCTGTTCGCATCTGCTGAGTCTCCAATGCCGGGAGTTGAAGTCCACTCAACGATGCTGCCATCAGTCAGCACCTCGTGGCAATCGGATGCAGCGATCACAGTTGTGGGAAAGACAAGTAGCGTTATAGAACACAGGTACGTCAACCACGTGACTCTAATCATCGGCATCCTCTCCTTCCGAAACGCTCAGGCGATAGACTCGGATTGAGCCAGCCTCGGAAGCGTCAAATCTGAGAATCAGTGAAGAAACGTAGGTCCAGAAAGTCTGATCAATCGGTAGGCTGGGAGCCCCCCACGCATTCTCAGTGAACATTGTCACAGGCAGGGTGAGAAGGGTCGGTTCACTCGAGTAGTCGAGCGAGATCTCCTGTGGCATTGCAGCACCACGCAGGCCATATCTTGGATCATTCGAGAGTAGAATCGGATGGATCTTGACGTCCTGAGAGCTCGACAATGACACAACGACTTCCGCCTTCTGGCCATGGCGGCTAAATCCGGGAAGCAGGGCCTCCAGCTCAATGATCGCTTGCGTATCCCAACTATACTGCAAAGCTACCGGATCCAGGCGGGTAGTCTCCGCAACCTCTTCTCTGCTCGAATCACGCACCGCGTAGGCTTTCCAGAAACCGCTGTAGATGCCTCTAGATTGAGAGATGCGCCCGGCTACATCTGCATACGCTCGGCGCTGCGGGAAGTAGAAAGTTTCAGCGGGATCGGATGGATAGGTCAGGTACGTCGCTGCTTGCCATGCCGTCGTGTCAATGAGAAAGGTGCCGTTGGGAAGCAGGAAGTTCTGAACCAGAACCGAGACTGCGCTGGCACTCACCGAAACTGCCAGAATACACTGCTGATCTAGCTCTTGCCAGTGGCCAGGGCCACCAGAGTACGCTACCTGAGCTGATGATCTAGTCGGATCAACCACGATATGCACCGCAGTTCCCGAGGAATCGGGTTGCCAGAGATCGAAGCCATAGGAATACGCGGAGTCTTGTCCTGCACTCTCGATCTCCCATCGGATTGCCAGCGCATCTTGAGCGTAATACGCGCTCACTGCTCGAATCTTGTATCCTGGCAATTCCCAGTAGTCTGATTCAGCGGCGTCTCTGAGTACGTTTCGCCTCCAGTTGTCCGCATTGCTCCAATACTGAATGCCCAGCAGCTCAGGGATGCCGTTCCACGAATCGGTGACCCGATCAATCTCCATTCTTGCGGCGTTCCCGAACAGATGTGATGTGTCTCGGGTAAACACAGCTGTGACCGTGGAGCCATCTCTTGGGACACTGACCAACCGTGATTCCGGGTAGTCGACGGAGCCAATCCAGTGGGACAGCACCCAGCCAGGGGCTGCCGTTGCTTCAAGCACGGTGTAGGCACAAGCATTCTCTTGTTCATCCAGCAAAGACGCTGCCACACAACCATCTTCAATGGCTTCCTCCGGCCAGACGTTGATCAGTGGCGAAGAGACCTCTTGCAGGACAACGTTGCGGAGAGGGGCTAGCGTATCGTAGACGAGCTCGGCAAGTGTGAATTTCTCTTGCCGGAGATAGTCGAAGAACATGATCGTATTCGAGCCCGGATAGTGCGTCCAATTCCAAGCGACCCAGCCGACTCCCAGCTGGTCAAACAACTTGACAAGTCGGTTCCCGTAAAGTTCTCTGGTAGCGTAGTGTCCACTCGATCTATTCCGACTATATGACCATTCGGCAACCAGCACTGGAGCTCCCGCATCCTGCAGTGCTCGTACAGAATTCCGCCACTTCACACCTTCCATCCATGGGTAGACATCGGTGACATAGACGATATTCGCGCGATCAATGGGATGATTTGGAATCTCCGTAAGATCGGCTGCCCAATCGACACCCGGTACGAGTACAACTGACTCGGGTGAGTGGCGTCTCACGATGTCAACGAGATCCGTCATCATTGGGTGGAATTCCTCCCACGTGATGGATTCCGCTTCAGCGAAGACCATGGGCAGTGCCCAGTGGCAATCTTTGTACCTAGCAGCAATGATCTCCCAGGCGTCTCTGGCAATCGCGATATCGGGATTGAACTCTGGAGGAGCAGTCGAAGATATGCCGAGTTTCGGATCGCCGTTGGTATGCCAACTGATGATGATATACATGTCAAGCTCCGCCGCCCACTTCACCAGCGGATCCACGTAGGTCCTCAGGTAGGCTTCTCCTCCATCCTCTACGAAATGCATTGGCACGATCGGAACACGGACGACATTCGCGCCCCATTCCTTCATCATGACAAGATCCCGCTTGAGGATAGGGCCATCCCAAAGGGCGGTGACTGGGTAATCTGTCGACATTCCGCGCAGAGTTACAATCTCACCCGTCTCGGTAACAATGTGTTGACCGTCGACATGGAGCGGTAGGAGATCACTCGTAACTCCCCAAATGCTGGTGTCACGCAGTATGCTCATTGAGAGCGGATTGTCTGTTGTAATCGATGCGGCGCCCCAGAAACCAAACGTCTCTGCCACGTTCAGGTCATTCACAGACCAGACGTGATACTCGCGCCCGCGTGCCGTGACAGTCTCGACGGTTGATTCGTCAACCAAACACCAGTCTGAGCTGAACCCATCTGCTCCGATCTTGTCTAGTGTATCCATGACATCAGCAACTGTTGGCACGAGAGCGCCTGAGGCATTCGTCTCGAAGCTGGACAGCCACAACGCCTTGTACTGAGGAGCTGCTGCCTTGATCTCTCGAATCACATCGCTGTTAAACGAGATGATGACAATCTGGCTATCCTGCAACCCTGATGCAGCAATCTCCGCAGTTAGCTTTGGGATGATGGACTCATCGGTCTTGATCTCGATGTAGATCTTCTTGCCGTCAGGCACTGTATCCAGGACCTCAGCAAGCGTTGGGATGACTGTCCCGCGGAACTCCTCTCCCATGAAGGAGCCTGCATCCAGTTTTCGAAGCTGCTCCAAAGAGGACTGGCTGACAATGAGGTCTGCATCTGCAATCCGGCCCGTCGTGGCGTCATGGATGCAGACGATGTGGCCGTCCTGTGTTAGTCGAAAATCACCCTCAATGGCATCTGCACCCTGTTCCCAAGCCAGCTCGAAGGCTGGTATCGTGTTCTCAGGTGCCTCCTGAGATGCACCGCGATGGGCGACAATCAGTAGTTTTCTTCTCACAGCATCCTTTTCCTCGCCACCGAGAGAGACTATCTCTGATTCTTGGGCCTGCTGAGATGGCAGATTAACCGCAGGTGCTGCAGACAGCCACTCAACTTCAACAATAGCTGCTGTCGAAGGAGTCCAATTCATCCAATGGCTCTCCCATAGCGCAACAGTTCCCCCAGAGAATAGGTACTCCACCAAGGACGGGTGGGCGTCTACGGCAGTCAGAATATCTCCGAAAGCAGTCACTTCAACAGGGGCAGAGAATAGGACTCGCAAATACGTCGCGTCTTCTCCGGAATCGTTGGTGATCATCTCTCCGGCATAGACGAGAAACGAGACACACAACGCAGCGACAAACAGTATCAGTTTCTTCATGGAGCCTCCGTGGAGGAAAGAATAGCAGAAATGCACTTCTGTGGTTGAATAAGTTGCGTTCTGGCAGTTGCGGTATGAATCAAAGCATGCTTGATCGGCGCAATAGCACGGGATTACCGCCCAAGTGAGGTCGCAGTTTTCTGACTACCGCCTGAGCGGGCGAGCGACATAGCGTGACATTAGCGGGGAGCGCACCAAATCCGCCCTCTTGCAGAAATACGCCTATGCGTTGCTTGCCTGCACGGCTGACGCGAGACATGGGTTGTCCGAACAAGATAGGGTCTCTGCTATCTGCTTCCCTCAAAGATGCCAATCGTCGTTGTCTTCCCGGCACCATTGGGACCAAGGATCGTATAGACCTGTGCGTCGGGCACAGAGAAGGAGATCCCATCTACAGCATGGATGTTGCCATAGGATTTCTTGAGTTGACGGACCTTAAGCCAGTGATTAGTGCTCATCCAGACTCCCTCTTCCCATCCCTTAGAAGGTGGGCACGAAAGATCCTTCGTCTACGAACTTCTAGTGACCGCTCACTGGGAGAACAGCTTCAGTATGGACCGAGGCAATCGACTCGGCAATCCAGGTGGGAAAAATGCCCTGCCTCTCGACATCTGACCGTTGAGAGACGCCGGTTTGAACAAGAAGCGTGGCGATTCCGCGCCGATTCCCGCCCAGAATATCTGTCTCCAAACGATCGCCGATCATCAGCACTTGATCTGGCTTGCACTTGATCAGCCCAAGCGCCACATCGTAAGTGAATGGTTCGGGCTTGCCGATCGTCAATTCAGGCTCGAATCCCATCCCTCGGAGGGCGCCGATAATCGCGCCTGCGCCTGGAACGAGGCCCTCAGGTGTCGGATAGGTGGAGTCTTGATTGGTGGCGATCAGGCGAGCCCCTGCATTGAGTGCATGCAAGCCGTCAGTCAGCTTCTGGTAGGTGATGAATCGATCCATGCCAGCGACTACCCATTGCGCTTGATACGGCTTGGTTGCGATCGTGTGACCACGGGCTAGCAACTCATCTGCAAGGCCTTGCTCGCCGATGGGCCACACGCAGACGCCGCCATGATGAAGCTGCAAATGCTTGGCAGCCGCATACGCAGATGAGATGATGTCATCTGGATGAATGTCAAAACCCGCCGTAGACAGTCGACTTGCATGCTGCTGTCTCGACCGAGTGGAGTTATTAGTGACAACCAACACCTGTCCCAACTGTTGCAGGAGGCGTACGGCGTCGGCAGCGCCTTGGATGGGGCGGCTGTCATGTACGAGCACGCCGTCGACGTCGAGCAGAAAGGCAGCGTAGTGTCTCAAGTTCCAGGTCTTCATACGTGAAGCGACCTCCAGTC
>SPBW01000172.1 GCA_004525685.1 Candidatus Atribacteria bacterium | reverse complement strand
CCGCATAATGGATTCACCAAGCAATCATAGGGAGCCTCATGAAGAGCCGTATCTATCGATTCGAATCTGAGGACATTGTCGTCAGCTGGGACTACGTGCGCTGCATCCACGTAGAAGCATGCATCCGCGCACTGCCAGCTGTATTTGACCGCTATCGGAAGCCGTGGATCGACCCCACTCTTGCATCAGCGGACGACGTAGCCGCGGCGTGTGAGGCCTGTCCCACCGGGGCATTGCATTACGTGCGGCTGGATGGAGGCGCTACTGAGCAGACGCCTGATCGCAATACCATCACCGTATCTGAAGATGGGCCGCTGTTCATCAGGGGCGATCTTGCCATCTCAAGCGAAGACGGAACGGCCATTCTCAAGGACACCCGCGCGGCTCTTTGTCGCTGTGGTCAGTCCCGCAACAAGCCGCTGTGTGATGGCAGCCATCGTGAAGTTGAGTTCACGGCCGAGGGTGCACTGGCACAGGCAGCTCTTGAGCGAGGAGATGGCGACACGCCTGAGAAGGGGCCACTGACCATTCGTGTGTCTGATCCTGGACCATTGATAATCCGCGGATCCGCAGAGCTA
The DNA here is from genome assembly GCA_004525685.1 of Candidatus Atribacteria bacterium. Classification (GTDB taxonomy): domain Bacteria; phylum Bipolaricaulota; class Bipolaricaulia; order UBA7950; family UBA9294; genus SPBW01. The sequence goes on along the minus strand of SPBW01000172.1, from coordinate 4,074 downwards.
GCGGGTGAGGGAGGCAACGCCTGTTGTCATGTACGTGTCGGGGCCTTGTGCTGTTGTGGTAAATCAAAGAACAAGCCGTTCTGTGACGGCAGCCACGCCGCGTCCGGAGGCACTGATGGTTGATGCCGAGAGGATTAGATTAACGACTATCGGACGATCCATTGATCTGCATTACCCAACCAATCTGGCCATTGTCCTACTCACGCTCGTCACGTTTGCTGTCGGACTGGTAACGACGCTTCTCTTCCGGGGGGGATCATTCCTCGCAAGCGCATTCACCAGTTTGGGGTGGGCAGGTGCCGTGTTCTTGAGCTGGGCTTTGGCGCGAGAACTCGACCCCGATCGTTGGTACTCCGCCTTCTTCGCAACCGTCGGCGGCCTGGCGGCAGCATCGATGTACTCGCCACCTGCACTGTTGATGATCTTCTGGTTCTTGATCGCGCTGCGCTTCATCAACCGCAGCACGGGCCATCCACCGGGTGTCCTTGACGTAGCAGGCTTTGTCGCTATCAGCGCATGGCTGGGATGGACGTCTCACTGGGCGTTCCCTCTGCTCGCCGTGCCGGCTTTGTTGCTGGCAGGGAGGAGCTTACGTCCGGCACGGACTCAGCTTCTGGTAGCCGGCGCCATCGCTGCTCTAGGAATCGCACTAGGCATCGTGCGCGGATGGACGCTCATGCCGTTTGATCCTGCCAAGAGTCTCTTCGATCTGAGGATCATCGCGGCGATCACCTTGGCCAGCACACTGGTGATTCGCTCGCTTCAGAACGTCACGAGCAAGGCGGACAGAACCGGCGATCCATTGAATCCTTGTCGCGTGCAGTGGGCGCTGACATGGAGTTTGAGTGTGGGCATCGCTCTGACATTTGTCGCAGGAATCTCTGTCAAAGAAGTCAGTCCTCTGTGGGCGGCGCTAGCTGGGACGATCTTGGGATGGGGCTTCGAACGTCTACATGCATTAGCCAAACGACGTTCTAGCCGTTGAGGCTCCAGCTTGGGCTACGCAGGAGCCTAGCTATCCGCGAGTAATAGCTAGGTGGACCGGCTCAAGAACTGTCCTCGAGACGGTTCTAGGTTAGGGCTTCCAAGCCTTCGTCCTGCGGATCAAGCTCCAGATCAGATCCCACCGCATGTTGTCGCTCACATTGAGCGACAACTGCGAGCTCTCCCTCAACACCTAGAGTGTTGACGGGACCGAGAATCAACGTGACGATTCTCGCATAAGTCTTCCCAGGAATCTTATTCCTGGGAAACCGGCGGATACTTCCAATCGATGAACTGGCGAATGCCGTTTAGGATCCCTTGCGCGACTTTCGCTTGGTACTCAGGATTCAAGAGATTGGCGCGCTCCGCATCGTTGGTGATGTAACCTGTTTCCACGGATACTGCGGGCATTTCCGTGCGCTGCAAGTACGACTCCTGCGATCGGGTTCCTCGGTCAACAGCGCCCGTGGCTTCAGTCACTCCATGTTGAATGAGTTCGCCCAGCACCCAGCCATCATCATCCAGTTCGCGCGTGGTATCGATAATCGTCTCCACGCCCTCTGGCTCGCTGGTTGTATAGGAGTTGACGTGCACTGTGACATAAAGCTCGGCTCCCGCTTCCTCGGCACGAACGATACGTTCTTCCAGCGGAATGAACATGTCGAGCGTTCGAATCTGCACCGCCACCAGATCAGGCTCGGCATTGACCAATGCAGTCACGAGCCCGGCAATGGCCAAGTTGATCTCCTGCTCCTCGATGCCATCCGACACTGCGCCAGGGTCACGGCCGCCGTGCCCCGCATCGATGGCAATCGTGTATGTCGGCGCAGGCTCAGGCTGTGGTCCCCACTTGAATGGATCAAAGGCAAACAGGAGCGCCGCCGTGGCGGCAATCAAGACAACGGCAACGATCAGAACTACCCCTCGTCTAGTCATACGAGGAGCATACTCGATACCCGCAGTCTGCGGCTAGGTCGCAGCGTGACTTGTGCAGTCAACACAACCAGTGCTAAGCTTCGAACATGACCTATGAACCATTGACCGTTGCTGAGCTTGTCGACATCGTGGAAGAGACGTTTGGGTCGTGGATGCAGCTATTGGAGTCTGTTCCAAGCGACCAGTTTGAGCAGCCCGGTGTATCCGGCGAATGGTCGCTGAAAGACATCATCGCTCACATCACCTGGCATGAGAACCAGATGGTAGAAGTGATGGAAGCACGAGCTCTCGTCGGTTCGGAGTGGTGGGAATTGCCCACACGTGAGCGCAATGCCAAGATCTACGAGGAATACAGGTCTGCACCGTTGTCTGACGTTCTTGATGATGCCACAGCCACGCATCAACAGATGATCCACTGGATCAAAACACTAAGCGACGCTGAACTGAACGAACCCGGGCACTTCGAGGAAATGCCTGAAGACTGGCTGTTCGGCGACATCCTCGCCCAGAACACCTACCTCCACTACGGCGACCACGCAGCGACTGTGGCGCGGTGGCTTAGCGAAGCAGAGAATCGGAACTAGCTTCCGATTCTCAAAGGAACTCGGCAACGCGAAGCGTTGCTTGAGAGTTCCCCGATCATCTGCAGCGTCAGTCGCGAAATGGATCTCCGGGCTAGAGTCGCCGTAGGCAACGGCAACGCTTCGCGTTGCTTTGAGTTCATGAGCGGGCTCATGAACATCGGCAGGTTTCAAATTCAGCCCAGAGAATTGCGATCATCGCAATTCTCAAAGGAACTCAATCATCCAGATTGAGTTCCCAGATCATCTGCAGCGGCCGTCGCACGCTGGCTCGCCGAAGCAGAGAATCGCAACTAGCTTCCGATTCTCCATGCAACTCAGCTCTGCTGAGTTGCCATTCTCACAAGGAACTCGGCAACGCTACGCGTTGCATCGAGTTCATGAGCGCACTCATGAACATCGGCGAATTCCACATCAAACTCAGCGAATCGAGATTAGTCCCGATTCTCAATGCAACTCGGCACAGCCGAGTTGCCGGTTGCCCGCCTGCCAATCAATCAAGATGGACTGTGAGGATTGGACAAGCTGCGTGCCGGATAACCTTCTCGGTTACCGAGCCGAAAATTCGGTGGCGCCAGCCAGACTCACCATGTGTCGACACGACGATCAAGTCGACGCCTTCTTCATTGGCCACCCGCACGATCTCGTGGGCGGCCTCGCCATGAACAACCAGAGATCGTGCATTGACAGACTTGGGGATGTGGGTCTCAAGCCGCATCTGAAGTGAGGATTGCGCAGAATCAGACAATTCACGTTGATAGGCAGCCACATCAAACCCAGCCAATCCCGTTGGCGTCTCCAGCACAGGCACCGGGCCAACCACGTGGATCAGGATCAACTCAGCCGAGAACGTCTCAGCAAGCTCGCCAGCAGCCCTAATCGCCTTACACGCGGGCTCACTGAAGTCGGTTGGGCAGAGTATCTTCTTGAATGGCAACATGTCGCATCCCTCCTATCTATCTCCTGCATGAGCGTCGATAACACCAATCTAGGGTTATTGAGGCGACGATTCAAGACCTTCTCTCGCACAGTCACCAAGAGCGCGAAGAAGAAACCTAACCCCTCTCCTTCCGCGGAGACGCAGAGAGGAGCAAGACAGCTCTTTGGGCTAACCCTAGATCAGTTTGTGCTGGCCTTTGCGTTCTTTGCGGCTTGGCGAGAGACAGACTCTGAAGTTGTTCATAGGTTCCCCCTTCACCGAGCTCGCTCATGGCATAGCTCGCTTCTTCATGCCCTTCATGGTGAAAGCGATTCAGGTTTTATCTTTGGTGCTCGTATGGGTACACTGTGGCTGCACCCGCAGGCGCTCGCCTAGCGAGCGTTTGCCTTTGTAATCCACATCACAAAAAGGAGGGACGGCATCATGGCAGAGAACAAAGGCGTAACGCCACAGAGTGAAGACTATTCACGCTGGTACACTGACGTCGTCAGGATGGCCGATCTTGCAGAAAACGCGCCCGTGCGCGGCTGCATGATCATCAAGCCCTACGGCTACGAGCTGTGGGAACACATCAAGGCAGCCCTGGACATGCGCTTCAAGGCAACCGGGCATAGGAACGCCTACTTCCCGCTG
>SPBW01000100.1 GCA_004525685.1 Candidatus Atribacteria bacterium | reverse complement strand
GGGGCATCGCCCCCACTTGTCAGTACTGCCACTCGTTTCATAAGCGAAGTCTACCACGCGGCGCACCTGTAGCGTCAACACAGCGGCAAAGAGCAACTGCAGAGCGGAGCAATAGGTCCACGACGGCACACGTGATTGTCCCCAACTCGCGCCACCACGCGTGGTCACATGCCCACGAGCCTCGCAATCAATCCCCAATTCGTGCCAGGACCTCGGATGCAGGATGGTTCGTCCACTGCAGCCACTTCCCCCGACTACTTCCAGACCTCCCAGAACTTGCGACCAACAAGTTTCGCAGTCACTGCGCCATTCGCCAACGTTACAGTCAGGTCCATCGTGTACGTTCTGCTGGATTGCAGGTCAGTCACTGCGCAAGTTGCCTTCACGTTTCCGCTGATCCCACCTTGGCCGAGTGACACCGTGACATCTCCAAGGTTCACGGAAATGTCCTGAACGCGGATTTCTGCGTCGGCTTCAGCCCTATTGGCAACCAGCACCAGATTGCGATCGTTGAGAACGAAACCCAACCCATCCTCCAGCTCAGCTGACCCGCCAGTGGCTTGAGCTCTTCCCGTATCGAGATAGACAGTTCGCGCATTCTTCAGCGGATCAGGAGCTGGCCACAAGACAATCGCCGCGACTGCTATGACAATCGCGACTACGCTACCTAGGGCTACTGCCGTCTTACGTTTCATCGGGGTCCTCCTTGTTTCGCGCACACCGTTACTCCAGAAGCATACGTTCCCATTCGCTAGGAAGACAAATCGAGAGCGTCAGGTTGTTCTCTGTGTGTGGCGGGCTCTACGGAAGACACCAACTTCCTAAGATCGGCTGGCGGCTGCATCATCACTTGAGTCTTCGTGGCTACGTTGGCACTTCCAATAGGCTCCTTGTCGTAAGAATCTAGCATTGGTATCGGCCTCTCGTCTAGACTGTCCCTGGTTGGCGGCCGGTCACGGGGAGCGGTCGGTGAGGAATTAAGGAGTGCGCAATGAAGCGGAGCGTGTTGGTTGCTGGTCTTGTCGTCGGGCTGTTGGGGATGTCTGCATCCGCAATGGAACTCCACTTCCTCGGCAGCTTTGATCCGCCTCGTGAGAGATGGACCTTCGAGAGCATTCCTGTGGGAGAGATCTCGGGATTGACCTACGCAGGCAATGGCACGTACTACGCGATTGCCGATGATCAGGGCGAGAACATCACGCCGCCGGGCGTTCTGTACGAACTGGAGATCAATGTAGATCTCCAAGGGTTCCACTCCGTGGAAGTTACGGATGTCATCCACCTCGCCCGTGAAGCTTGCACGACATGCGTTCGACCCTATTACGCGGGAGAACTAGACGGGGAAGAGGTGCTGTGGATGGAGGACGGGTTCATTGTGTGCTCGGAACGGGATCTAACAGGGGAACCCTGGATTCGTCAGTTCACACACTCGGGCGAGTTTCTAGCTGAACTGCCCATTCCCGAGAAGTTCATCCCTGCGTTTGAAGGCGGCGCACAAGTTCGTGGTGTGCGAGAGAATCTGTCGTTTGAAGCCGCGACGGTCACACCGGACGGAAGCACGCTCTACGTGGCCAACGAGCAAGCGCTTGTTCAGGATGGTCCCGTATCCACGGCTGATGCCGGTACTACCGTTCGCATCGTCGAATATGACCTGACAGGAGACGCTCCAGTCATTGTGGGCGAGTACGTCTATGTGACAGAGCCACTATTCGTTCGACCGGCTGAGGGCGCTTCTGGCGACAACGGTGTTCCAGGCATGGCCTATGTCGGCCACATCACGCCGGAGTTTGATTTGATCATGATGGAGCGCGCCTACGTCGGCGGCATCGGCAACCATATTGGCCTATTCGGCGTCAAGCTCGATCCGTATGTCTATGATCGCGAGAAGATCCTGGCGACAGAGGCGCTCGCCGAAGATGGCATGCCCTATGCCGGACTCAGCGTGCACAAGGTACCACTCTTGCGGCTCTCAGATGACCCCGCACAGACCAACGTCGACTTCGACCCTGACAACATGGAAGCCATCGCTATTGGACCGCAGCTTGAGAACGGCAATTCCACGCTGTTGCTCGCTTCAGACAACAACTTCAATCCGAAGTATCAGCGGAACGTGTTCGCAGCGTTCGAGATCGACTTGGATGATGCGAAGCTGTCTGCCATTGTGCTCGGATCCGGAGGCGGGCCCCGTGAGGACAACCTTTCAAGCTACATGTTGTTCCCATCCGGCGCCCCCGAAGAAGCGATTGCCCTTGATGCCGGAACGCTGACTGTCGGCATTCGTCATGCGGACGAATTGGGGAACCTGTGGGACTTCGCCGTCCCTAGCGGATCGAATCTCACGCGCGAAGGGTATGTCTACCAGAACATCAAGGCCTACCTGCTTTCGCATGCCCATCTTGACCATACCTCAGCGCACTATCTCAATGGCCCGGTAGATATCTACGGCGCGAAGAAGCCGATCATGGGAATCCAGTCAACAATCGACAACATCGCAAGCGGCATCTACAACTGGAACACGTGGGCCGATTTCGTTGCGCTTGGGTATTACGAATACTCCGTGCTCAGCCCCAGCGTTGAGACGGCGATCCCCGGCACATCGATGACCGTAGAGGCCTATCCGGTGAGTCATGGAGCACCCTATGAATCCACCGCGTTTCTCGTTCGCTCGGGCGACGACTACGTACTCTACTTCGGCGATGTGGGGCCCGAAGGCGTCGAGGGTACTGGCCTGATCACCACTGTTTGGGAGCGGGTCGCTCCGCTGATCGCCGACGGCAGTCTTCTCGGCATGTTCCTCGAGATCTCGTACGCAGAGGGCCGACCAGACAGCCTCCTGTTCGGACACCTCACGCCCAGCTGGATGATGGCTGAGATGCACACGCTCGCGCAGCTGGTTGATGCTGCCAATCCGTATGAGGCGCTCGACGGATTCCCCGTCGTCGTAACGCACGTCAAGCCGATCTTCGAGATGGTCGAGCCGCCACTCAGCGCCATTTCTCGACAACTCGATCAGTTGAATGACCTCGGCATCGACTTCATCTTCCCGATCCAAGGGATGCGCATCGATTTTCGCCCCAACCAGCGGCTGAGGTCGATGAGCGGACAGCCGACGCCGGAGGTGTCTAGCTAGATCGTTGAAGGCGGCTGGAGATTACGAGAACCGAATCGCGTCATGAGTTGGTGACAACACGCGGAGCACGGCCACAGACGATGATAACGAGGCCTATCCGCGCCTAGGAATCTGTCTGCGTATCCGAGAACGCAAACTCGCCGGTATCAAACAAACGAAGACATGCAGCAACGATGTCAGAATCAAACTCGACTCCACGGCCTTCCTGCAGCGCCTGCAGTGCGGCTTCAGCGCCGAGAGCTGGGTCGGTACGGCGATGGAAGACATGGCTTCAACAAGGTCCGTTATTGCGCGCAGAACAAGATCACATTCGCCCGAAGCAGACCGGACTGCAAGAACGACAACTGGTTCGTCGAGCAGAAGGACTACTCGATCGTAAGGCGTGCGGTGGGCCACTCCTGGCACGACACGCCGGACGAGCTTCAGTCTCTTAGCAAGCCGTACGCCATGTTGAGGCTGTACACGTACTACTTCCAGCCCTCCATGAAGCTGATCGAGAAGACTCGTACCGGGAGCAAGGTACGCGGGAGACACGACACGGCGAGAACGCTCTGCCGGCGGGTGCTGGAATCCGGCACTGTGCCCTACAAGGTCAATCGGCTACAGGACCGGCTCGATGCGCTTGCCCGGTCGAAACACAAGACCAAGGAGAACGTCAATTTGGAGCAAATTCTTACGTGAGGCAACACGTGGCGTTTGCGAGAGGAATCCATCTGTTCGATACTCAGGTCACAACTTTGGGACGAGACCGATGGAGGAGAAAGCAATGCGCTACGCGATGATTGTTGCATGTGCTCGGGGGGAGGATCTTCGTCCACTGACCAATAGTGATATGCCCACGGCGTTCTTGGCCCTAGGAGATCGAAGAACGCTCCTTCAACGGGCGGTCGATTGCCTGAACAGGACTGTCCTCGCAGAGAACACTTGGGTGCTGGTTGAGCCGGGATTGCGTGCGCGAGCCGAAGCAGAGCTCGATGACAGGATTCACATCGTCACAACAGATGCCGGAGAAACGAGTGCGTTACTTAACGCCTTGTCGGAGATGACATCCTCTGAGAACGGAAGCTCCACAGTTCTTGTGGCATCGGGGACACACGTCGTGACAGACGAAGCTCGGTACGAACAGCGTCTTCACGCGGGATTCGTCATGGCAGAATCGAGCGGGCAAGCGGTCTCCTTCACAGCCAGCGGAGATGGAGAAGGACAACGCGCCACGGGAATTCAATGTTGGCCTTCTGCCCGACTTGCAGCGCGGCTCGCATCGAATGGATCTAGTGCCACGGATTCGGTATTGGGCTTGCTGACATCAGCTGCGAGCGATCTGCCAAGTCTTTCATTGGGCGGGACTGGATGGAGCGAAGTAGCTGATTGGAACTCTGTCAAGCATGTGCTCGGGTACGTCGAGAAACCCTGGGGACACGAGAGGCTATGGGCACTCAATCAGCACTACGCCGGGAAGATACTGTTCATCAAGGCCGGAGAAAGCCTGTCTCTGCAATATCACGAGATCAAGGATGAAACAATCCGCATCGCGTCAGGCAGTATGCGGCTTCGTGCTGGGCCGTCGGCCGATCGCCTGGAAACACATATTCTGGATCCGGGCATGAGCTACGAGATCTCGACTCGCGTTGTTCATCAAATGGAAGCAATCGAGGATTGTACGGTGATCGAAGTGTCTACCCCCCATCTCACTGACGTCGTTAGGCTCGAAGATCGGTATGGCAGAACTTAGCGCTTCCCGATGCTGTCCCAAATGTGCTCCCAAGATCGAGGGGCGGTACGGCAAGCTGTAGTATCTAGATGATAGAACGGCCGCGAATGACGTCTCTGTACCACCAGTAGCTTAATTTTGGCGTGCGTTCTTGGGTCTCAAAGTCGATATAGATCAATCCGAAACGCTTGCTGAGACCGTAGCCCCATTCGAAGTTGTCCATCAATGACCACGCGAAGTAGCCATGCAGGGGGATCCCGTTTTCGATGATGAGAGCGACCTGCTCAAGGTGACGTCGGAAGTAGGAGACGCGCTTGATGTCCTTCACGCGACCTCCACTGTCGAGTTCATCAGGGTACGCAGCACCGTTCTCGGTGATGAAATAGGACGTGAAGTCGTAGTCTCGATGCAAGCGTTCGAATAGTTCGAACAGCCCCTCGGGATAGACCTCCCAACCCATGTCGGTCTGTTCATCTCGAACATGTACAGTTTGCGCATCGTTCTCGACTTCGGGAACCGCAGCACTTCGAGAAACGCGGCGTGTGTAGTAGTTGACACCCATGAAATCAATGGGCGCAGCGATTGCTTCCAGATCACCTGGCTGAACGAGCGATTCTAGAATGGCTCGGTCGTAGGGAACAATCTTGGGATAACCGCGTCCTGCAATCGGGTCGAGGAATGTCCGATTGAGCAGTCCATCAAACTGTTGTGCGGCCAATTGATCCTGTTCGCTAGCAGAAGCCGCGTGAGATGGGTGCAAGACGTGGGTTATGCCAATACTCGCTTCCTGCACATTGAAGCGCAGGATGGGCACACTCCGACCGTGGGCCAGCAGAAGGTGGTGAGTGGTGGCCAATGCCGCTTGCTCGCTGTGGGCCCCAGGGGCATGGCGACCTTCCCAATGCCCGATAAAAGCGCTGACAAAGGGTTCATTGAGGGTAATCCAGTCCTTGACGCGATCTCCCAGCCTTCTGGAAACGACGTCCGCATACTCGCAGAAGGCATCGACGGTGCTGCGTGCAGTCCAGCCGCCCTCATCTTGAAGCTGCTGCGGCAAATCCCAGTGATAGAGGGTGACGAAGGGTTTGATGCCCTTCTCAAGCAAGCCGTCAACCAGACGATCGTAAAACGCAATCCCTGCCTCATTGATCGCCCCCCTGCCCGCAGGCAATATCCGGGGCCATGAAACGGAAAACCGATAGGCATCCAGACCCAAATCGGCCATGAGGTTGACGTCCTCTTGCCAGCGATGGATGTGATCGCAGGCAACATCGCCTGTGGCGGCGTCTTCGATCTTGCCGGGAGTATGACAGAAACGATCCCAGATGGATTCGCCCTTTCCGTCCAGATCCCAACCGCCTTCAATCTGGTAAGACGAGGTCGCGGCACCGAATTTGAACGAGGCGGGAAATGGATGTCGGGTCATGACTTCTCTCCTAGAATGACGGATATGGTATGCGTGACACCATCGGCGAATAGCGGGAGGACGCTTCCATCAAATGGCGCCCCATCGATTTCGATCGATCGGACACCGCCTGTCGAGCCAGATGGATTTGTCATGCGGATGTCGTAGGTCGCTCCTCTGAATTTCCGAACGACTCGGCAGTTTCTCAGAGCACTGGGGAGGCATGGATCGACGATGAGCCCATCGAAGGATGGGCGGATGCCGAGGATCCACTGCGTCATCGCCACATAGGCCCAGGAAGCCGTTCCCGTGAGCCATGAATTCCTCGCTCGTCCATGATCGACAGCATCGCGGCCGACAATCGTCTGAGCGTAGACATAGGGTTCGCATTCGTGAATTTCGCTGATTGCCTCTCGCGCAGCGGGGTTGATTCGCATGGCGTAATCCCAGGCTCGATCAGCACGCCCCAACATGCACTCCGAAATCACAATCCAAGGATTGGTATGACAGAAAACGCTTCCGTTCTCCTTGTATCCCGGTGGATAGGAGCTGATCTCACCCAACCCCGGGTTGTACGTTGTGTAGGCTGGCTGATGAAGGAGAATGCCATGGTCCGTTGCCAATCGTTCCCCAACGGCGTCAAGCGCTGAGAGCGCTCGTCCATCCTCAATGCCAATGTTGGCCATAGGGCACATACCCTGCGTCTCGATGAAGATTTGACCCTCATCGTTTTCGTGCGAGCCGACTTTCTTGCCCTCCGCATCATAGGCACGCAAGAACCACTGGCCATCCCACCCATGTGTCAGGAGAGCAGATCGCATGGCGGCATCTGCGTCTCTAAGACGCAGAACTGAGCCTCCGTCGTTCCTCCGCGAGGCGATCTCGATCAGATCACTGCAAGCCAGGCAAAAGAGCGCTCCAATGAACACGGATTCAGCGATTGTTGCATCACGGACTGGAGCAATCTGGAAGGGTTCATCGGGGTTCGTCGAATGGCAGTTGAGGTTAAGGCAGTCATTCCAGTCAGCTCGTCCAATCAAGGGCAGCCCGTGCGGGCCGAGCCGAGACAGCGTGTAATTGGCAGCTCGAAGCAGGTGATCATAGAGAGACTCGGACAGATCATCGCTATCCCCATAACCCGCATCGTCATTGAGGATGTCCCAGTCGCCCGTTTCCTTCAGATAGGCGGCTGTCGCATAGATCAACCACAGAGGATCGTCGTTGAAATCGCCTCCGATCGCGTCATTCCCCTTGCGTGTGAGTGGCTGGTACTGGTGATAGGCCCCACCAGACACGAGTTGGGTCGATGCCAAATCGAGGAGACGCGCCCGCGCCTTCTCGGAAATCAACTGAACGCATCCCAGCAGATCCTGATTCGCATCTCGGAATCCGATTCCTCGACCGATACCGGATTCATACCCCGACGCGGAGCGGGATACGCTATACGTGATCGCGCACTGGTAAGCGTTCCACGTATTGATCATGCGATCCAAAGCGGGCTCGCCTGTCTCGATCTGAAGAGCCGACAGTTCGGATTCCCAATGAGCATTGAGATCTGCCATTGCCCGGTCGATCGCATCCTGTTCCATATAACGAGCAATCGTTTGACGCGCCTCCGTTAGATCAGGCAAACCGGAACGGGACCCGGTTCTTGTTTCATCCTCGTGGTATCCGAGTATGAAGACGATCGACTTTGTCTCTCCGGGCTGCAGGTCGACGCGGACATGATGTGCGCCAATAGGCGATCCGCCTACACTCTTGGATTCTGAGGTGCTTCCTCTCTCGACAGCGATCGGTCTGTCCCAGCCTCGATAGGGACCTAAGAATGCGTCTCGTTGCGTGTCAAATCCGGCGATGGCTTCTGAGCAAGAGAACGTCGCGAAGTGATTTCTGCGTTCTCTATACTCTGTGAAATGAATGATGGCGTTCGCATCGACGGCCACTTCGCCGATGTTGAGATTCCGCTGGTAGTT
>SPBW01000193.1 GCA_004525685.1 Candidatus Atribacteria bacterium | reverse complement strand
CCAGGTGACATTTAGCGGAGGGGAAACACCCGTTTCCATCCCGAACACGGCAGTTAAGCCCTCCTGCGCCGATGGTACTTGCCGGGCAACTGGTTGGGAGAGTAGGACGTCGCCTGGTTATGATAAGAAAGCCCTCTTCACTTTCGTGAAGAGGGCTTTTGCTTGTGAGCAGTAGATCGTAGAATGGTTTCCGGAGGAGACAATGACTCGCTCGCGCTCTATTCACGCTTCGTGCAATCCAGGTGATCGGAGCCGCTTCGTGCCTTCACAACATTCCCTAGCGCACATCTGAGCTGCTCCCTGTATTCTGTGAATTCCAGCTATCTCGCTCCAGGGTAGCTGTAAGTGTGTTGCATCTGGGAGTGGGGCAAACGAATGAGGGCAAGAGAAGATAGAAACGTAGAGAAAGAGCAGGAGCAAATAGCAGGGGAGAAGGTAGAAAAGAGCAGGGTGACACGAAAGAGGGAGTGAGGTAGGATAAGAGCAGGCAGGAAGACGACAAAGGAAGGAGTAAGATGAACGATACAACAGGGAGCGCTAGAAGCAGACTGATTGTGCAACTCTTCATACCTCTGTTGTTCGTGAGCATTGCGTGCGGACCAGTTGCTTGGGCGAGTGAGTGCCCAGATTGTCGCAATATGGGTCTGTCGGTCGCGCACATGTGTTATGTGCGCAATACAGCAACGGATGAGACTCTGGTACTTCCTATCCAAAGGATGACTCTCGAGACGGAACTGAGCCCAGGCAATCGTCTGATCGAGACTCGCTATGTTGTAGACATACCATCTACACTAGAGAGAAGTAGCTCAAACAGCGAATCAAGAGTCGATCAGACGATCTCGTATCGCTTGACGCTGACTCAGTACTTCAACCAACTCTATCTTGAGGGGTATTGGTGGGTGTCCGTGTCGCAGTATCGAGGAGTCTGGCAACGGCTAGACTATCAGGTTGCCGCGAAGGACGCGTATCTCGTGGCGTGGGTAAACTCGCATAACGTTCTGGGCGGAGGGACGATTGATGAGTGGGAGGAGACAAGCCACTTTGTCCCTGGATCTTATGCCAGCAAGACGATTACCCCTGGCTGGGCCGGAACATACGTGCGGGTCAGTGCAATGGAATGGCAATGCGGGCTGATCAGTGCAGTCTTCTATCGGAGAAACGAACCAAGTGAGACGTGGGAACTATGGTTCAGCGTCTGCGAGGGGAGCTGGCCATGGTCATGGTAGGTCATTGCGAAGAGCGAGGCAGAGCGACTGGTGCGAGATTCGAGAGAATCCGAAAGATGGGCGCGATAATCGGCTCCGCTGTACTTCTTCTCTGTCTTGGCGCCGTAGATGTGTGCGCAGCCTACAGTGACATTGAAGCCGGCGATTCCTTTTGTTTGACGTGCGGTGCTGGCTCGATTCACCAAGTGGCTGTCGGGTATATCCGTAACTCTCTAACGGGTGAGAGTCGAAGTGTCCCGCTTCATCGAGAAGAGAGATCCTTCCGAATTGATGCAGAAGAGCGTGCGGTGGAGATTCAGTATACGGCCAACTTCCTGTTGCCTCTTGAACGGGGTACATACACGAGCTCCAAATCTAGAGTCGATCCGAGTGTGTCGTACCGACTAACACTAACACAGTACTACAGCGAGATCGTCATTGACGGGTGGCCGTACGTATCCGTGTCTAAGTATGTAGGAACCTGGGAACGTCTTGATTCGCAGGTTGCTGCCTCTGATGGGTATCTGTCCGCTGCTGCTCATGGATGGATACTTGGCGGGGGGATATTGAGGATGGCTAAGGACGACATCCCGCACTTCATACCTGGGAGCTACTCGACCAGAACGTTAGTACCGGATTGGGCCGGAACGTATTTGAACTTCGGCCTCCTCGCCCAGCACTGCGGGGAAATCCGAGTCGAACTCTATCGGCGGACAGATCCAGACTACACCTGGGAGTTCGGGTTCACAGTCTGTCAAAGCTCGTACTGACCTGTTTGGTGGGATTGTTTCGAGTCGGTCTGATCGCAAGGTGTAGTTGCATGCCGGGCAACTGGTTGGGGAAGTAGGTCGTCACCTGGTTAATATTCGCAAGCCCTCTTCACGAAAGTGAGGGGGCTTCTGCTCGGAATGGGTACACCGTAGAATGGCGTATAGTCTCAGGGATCCTGGCGATAGGCATCTCTTCATAATACTCCCCAGCGTACGCTCTATTCATTCCCCACATTCCGCGAGATCCGCCATGTGACGGTGACAGACATATCTGAGCGTGTATACTAACACGAGACAAGCAACGGGAAAAGAAGGAAGAATAGGGCGAGGGCGAGGGCGAGGGCGAGAGAAAAGCCTTCCGAAAGTCCGGCGAGCGTGCAGAAAGGGGGAACTGATGCAGCGCTCCATATCTAGAGAATGGCAATCAGGCAAGTTGTCTGTAGCTCTATTCTGCGTGCTCACTCTGATCACCGCTGTTGTGAGCGCGACGGGTCAGAATGTTCAATTCGCAGACGATGCCTTGGAGGCGATCGTCCGCAATGCAGTTGGGAAAGAGTCGGGGTTGCTGACAGCTGAAGATCTTGAAGTATTGGCCGAACTTCACGCTTCGGACGCAGGGATTACGCATCTGGACGGGCTTGAGTTCGCACGGAATCTTCGTGTACTTGATTTGGAGAGAAACGGCCTGATAAGTGCCGCGCCGCTGTCTGATCTAACGCAGCTTGAGGTGCTCAACCTGAACGATACGGGGATTCGCACCATGCAGTATCTAAGGAAGCTTACCCATCTACGCGAACTGCGGCTCGCTGGAAACCGAATAGGTGATCTTGAGCCGCTAGCCAATCTGACGCAGCTTGAGGTGCTCCATCTTCAGGGCAACGGATCCAGTGAGATCTCAGTCGTGAAGGCATTCACAAAGCTGCGGGTCCTCAACCTTCGAGGTAACTTCATTCAAGACGTGAGCCCTGTGATTGGACTTGTTGAGCTCGAAGAGCTGCATCTGGGGGACAACCATCTGAACGATCTTTCCCAACTCTCGGATCTGACGAAGCTCAGGCTCCTCTCGCTTGATCGAAACGAAATCGCGGATCTCTCGCCTCTTGCTGAGTTGGTAGCATTGGAGAAACTGTGGCTGAGTGCGAATGAGATCACGAGTATCGAAGCGCTTCGCGGCCTTGCCCAACTAGTCGAATTGGATCTTGCGCACAATCGCGTAGCTGATCTCTCTCCATTGGTGGGGTGCCAGCAGCTCGAGATTCTGAGGACAAGCTGGAATCCACTCTCAAGTCTGGATGCGCTTGGATCGCTCTCTAGCTTGCGCATGCTTGATATCTCATGGACCAGCGCCCGTGATCTCTCACCGCTTCAATCGGCTGGAATGCTCTCAAGCCTTGAGGCCTCCGGAAACAGGATTGCGAGCCTTGCGTCGCTGTGCGAGCTACAGCACCTTCGAACGCTGAATGTGAGTGGGAACGAGATCTCGGATCTTTCTCCTCTGTCTGGGATGGAATCACTGAACTATCTGAACATCGGGAGCAATCGAATTGAGGACCTATCACCGTTGGTGGGGTGCAGCGGATTGAATATTCTCCTTGCCCCAGACAATAACGTGAAGGAGCTGACGACGCTGTCAGTTCCGGACGGACTTCAATGGGCTGACCTGTCGGGCAACGAACTTCGTGTGATCCCAGACCTGAGCCAGTGGATGCATCTTGTGCGGCTGGATCTACGCCATAACCTCATCTGCGATCTCTCTCCGTTGGTGGCAGCTCGATGCGCAGGCCACTCGAGAGGAGGGCTTGCGGTCGATCTTCGAGACAATCTCCTTGACACGACGCCTGGCTCTCAAGCCATGACGGACCTATCGGCCCTTGAGAGTTGTGGGACAGTGGTCGTCTATGATACGACACTGTGCGAGAGATACGGTATCTGCAAGTACGTGGACCTGTAGAATCGCGAGTCATAGATACACACTCTGTTCACTTGCTTGGAGTCTGGAATGGATTTTTAAGATTCCAGGTGACATTT
>SPBW01000260.1 GCA_004525685.1 Candidatus Atribacteria bacterium | reverse complement strand
TGTTGGCGGGCACGACGGGCTGGGCTCTGTCGATCTGTGACTACAAGTCACCCGAAACGTCACTTGCGGACGCGCGATTGTCATTCGGTTATCGGTACTACGATGACATCAATACAGTGGGCACAGACGTCAATTCCGGCCGATTGGCCGCGGATTACCATCAACTCTATGACTCGCCCAATTACGGCTTCACGGTCTCGGGATCTGCTGAGCTTGCCCTAGACGCATTCATGCCCACAAGTTGGCTTGGGCAGACAGCGACAACATTCAGATACTATCCATTCAAGAAGGCCCTGTTCTTCGCGTTTGGCGGGCTCCAGGCATCGATGGCCACTGGCCAATTGCGGCCGGGCATTGAGGTTCTCCTTGGAGCGGGCCTCGGTCGATTCTCTGATGTCACACCCCTGGCCAAAGCCATCCACATCAGTCGCGAATTGCGTCAGATGGGCGCTATCGTAGATCCACTGTCAGACGACGTCTTAATGGCCATTGCCGGCATCATCGGTCGAGAGATCGAGTACGAGACGATCAAGGCCCTTGTCGCCCAAATCGAACCTCTGGTCGAGGCTGGTGCCGGCGCCCAGCTAGACGCTCGTGCCACGCTGACGATCGAAGAGATCGTGATGATGGTTGGAGACGACATTCAGTGTGGGTGGGCACTGCAATTGGGCTTCGGATACGAGTTGGTCGATCCGTATGGTAATCCGCAAAACGTCGTGGTCGCGGGATCGGCTGACGCCGCGTTTGCGTTCGGACCTGACGATCAGATGATGTTCCATGCAAGCTACTCAGGGCCGTTTGACATCATGAACGAGAACACGCTGTCTGCAACGCTGAGCTATGAGTATGCACTCAGCCAGGACTCGACCCTCATGGCTGATTATGCGCTGCAGCGCGTGAAGCCGGCCGGCCTCACCGCCAACACCAGCCACTCGGCTGGCCTTGCCGTGGCATTTGACCTCGGAGCCACAGACATCTCTCTGCAACTCTCGCTGACACGCGATGCCGGTGACCCAGGATGGTCGTTTGATTTCTCTGTGTCTGCAGCGATCAACCTGCTGTAGCGGAGAGTCTACAGCTCAAATCGGACGGCCTCTACCCAATCGTTGGTTAGAGGCCGTCGTTTTCAGTATCGCTGATATTCTGGGGGCGCTTGCTACGGGGCGATCACCTCGACCCAGATCGTCTGGATCTCCAGCGAGTCAACCCATGCAGCCTTGACGGTCAAGCTCAGCTTGTACAACCCCGGCGTCAGCGCCCACCAATCGTCGGTTTCACCATAAGCAATCGTGCAGGCGTACAACTTGAGAGCCGAGTCGTAGGGCACTTCGTAGACGGCTACAAGCTCGTATTCCTCAAGATCTCCCACAGCCACAATCCTCGATACGTCAATCCAGACACAGCCTGATTCATAGATGAGAGGTTCGCCGAGGGCATCTGTCAATCCAAAGGCCACCGAGATGGGCTCATCCCTGACGAAGGGGAGCGGTTGAATGACCAGATTCCCCTCTTCATCGTAGATGCCCTTAAGAGGCTGCGAAAGGAATCCCCAAAGTTCCAGAGGCGCTCCTGGCTCACCATTCACCGGCGCATCGCCAAAAGCAGCCGCTCCACCAGCAGGAAGATCTGGCTGTACAGCAATAGTGACGAAATACGGGATCAAGACCTCGGCTGCATTCCCAGCCAGGTCTGTCGCCCTGACACTGAATGTGTACGGTCCAATTCGAGACGTATCAAGATACGATCCACTGGCTACGGATCCACTGGCAGATGCCACTTCGGTCACAAGATCGGAGACTGTCCAATCCACGACGACAAGGGTGTTGAGAATGTAGGCTCCGTAGAATGTTGGCACATTGAGGTGAATGATTGGGTGCGAAAGATCGGTACGCCACTCCGCAACTGCCGGCACGGAGATGTTCCCGGCAATGTCCCTGGCACGCACTTCAAAGACACGGTCGCCCTCAAATGGACGATCAAGCTCGGCCCATGTGTGGAGGCTCCACCCCGACCAGGCTAAGCCATCAAGCCGATAGCTGTACTCAATTTCGCCGGTTGGCGTGAAGTCATCTGTACCCTCCCACTCGATGACGGGACCCGAATCGTTGCTGATTGGCTCGGGTACAGTGGTGAGAGTCACTGCAGGCGGGGTCACATCGCAGATGACGGAGATGGTGAAGGTGCAATACCCGCTGCCTTCGTCATCGTCGGCGATGGTGATCAGCGCGTCGTAGTCGGTCAATCCCTCTGGGGCTGTGAGGTAGGTATGAGTTGGCAACTCGAAACTCTGATCGCCGGCATCAATGGTGATCGGTTCGACGGTCCCATCCTTCCAGTCGACTGTGCCTGTCCAGCCATCGGCACCGGGATCGAAGAACGCGCCTTCGAGGCCTTCAACAGGTTCATTGTTGTAGATAATTAATGAACCTGGGCACTCGGTGACAACAGGCCCTGTGTTCAAGATCGCTAGCACAGCTTCTGCGGTGTCTGAAAGCCCATCATCGTCCATGACGGTAAGGCCAATTGTGTGCGTGGACGGCCCATCACCAAGACCAAACTGCACGAGGACAGTCCAAGGGATGGTCTTCGCGAACCCACCAGATCCATCATCAAAATCGGGCTCGTCGGTTGGTCTGCCATCAATGTCCCATACGTAGGTGAACGTGTCCGCGGAGCTCTGATCCATGGTGGAGCCAGAGAGATGTAGGTTCTGCCCTTCAGAGATGGTGTAGGGACCGTTGGCGCTCGTGCCATAGGGGGCCGCATTGTGGATCGTCAATCTCGCTGTATCCGTTGTGATACCGCCGTCCCCATCGTCGACTTGGACGGTGATCGTGTACTCGCC
>SPBW01000008.1 GCA_004525685.1 Candidatus Atribacteria bacterium | reverse complement strand
TCAGTGCACGGCAAGTCAGTGCGCGGCAAGCCCGTCGGCAGGATTCGAGGGTGCCTTGGCCAATGATGTCCCGTATCAAGAACACCCCATTCGGTGACATGATCTCTTGCCGCACGACAGGAAGAGAGAGCCTGAATCAGATCTGCTTTCGTGTCGCGACGCAGTGTGATGTATGCCTGCACACCGCCGAAGAGGCCACCCTGAAGTGCACTGTCGCTATTCAGAAGGGCGGAAGAGGTTATGCAGGAGATACTGCTGAAGATCTGCCAGCTTCTCCAACGCTGAGGCAAGGCGAATTCGATACTCGACGGGAAACGGGACCTCTCGCTTGGAATGGATCCGGGAGATGTCGATCTCGAAAACAGGATCATTCTCTCGTTGCTCTGCATCTAGAGACACGTAGCTCATGGTCTCGCGCGCCTTGAACACCTCTGCCAAGCCTTCTTCTGTGATGTTCACGGCCTCTGCCAATTCAGACAGGGTGGGAAGGCGTCCTGTCTCGCGAAGGAGCTTGGCTTCAGTCACCTCAATTTGACGGTTCAGATCCTTCATCCATCGAGGGATAGGTTTGCGACTCACTTGATCCCGAATGTGATGACGAATCTCGCCCTTGATGAGATTCGCCGCATACTCGCGGAATCCTTTTCCATGGGACAGATCGAAGTTATAGACGGCATTCATCAGCCCGAGATACCCAGGGCGAAACAACTGTTCGTTCTCAAATCCGCTGGTGCTGAAGCCAGCGTCGATGACATCTTGGATGATCGAAGTGCCTCGGCGGAGAATCGCCTCTCGGACGATATCGAGATCCTCGGGCTCGTCTGTCAGCCGCTGCAGGAGTTGATCAAGAGTGAGGTTCTCCATCGAGTTCTCCATTAATACATCCCGAACGCAAGATCAAATCCCACGGTCACAAGCTGAATTCCCAAGTAGTCAAACTCTGCCTTTGTGAATAGCACGACACCACAGAACTGCACGTCTGCGTAGATGCACTGGCTGGCGAATCCAGACGCATCGAAGACAGTCAGACTCCTGAATGTTACGGGATCAATCGTCGCCTCGATCGCAATCAGCTGCTGCGCAAAGAAGAACGAATAGTCGAACGTGGTTGCTGTCGTGATCAGCACGTTGCACAGCTCAAAGGAGATGGCGAACTGCTGCGAATCGAACACGATCGGGATAATCGCCGGAGGAGGCATTTCCGCAAACGAGGTATGCGAAGTGAATCGAACGACATCGATCTGCAGATCGAACACAAAATCGATGGCCGTGATCGAGAAACTCCCGTCCAGACTCATCGACGCCACGAAGGCCATCGCCGGTTCATCAAATTGGTAGCCCAGCTCAAACAACAGTCTCGTAAGTCCTGTTATGTCAAACCAGGTGGTGTTGCTTGCCATCATTCCCATGGTTTCAACTTCCAGCCGGAACAATTCCTCTTCGAAGTAGAAACCGGGAACGATTGTCACATCAGGAGCACTCGACGGTGTGCAGAGTTGGGCTAGGTGGTTCGACAGGTACAACAATCGGTAGCTAAAGGGGGACTCGATTCCACCAAGCACATTCACCAGATCCTCTGCGCCAAATCCTGTAAGGCTTGTGATGGTGAGGCCACACACGATCGTGCTTGATAATTCGAGGACCGCACCCATGCTGTAGGTCGGCGTCGGCGGTCCGACAATGTCTGCGAGAATCAAGTCAAAGCCAAGATGGACGCCAACAATCGAGACATCCACGCTCAACTCGTTCCACGAGAAGAGCGGCTCGAATCGAATTTCTTCCCCAATCTGAACTGCACCCAGGTCAAGGGTGAGTGCTACGATTTCAGACAGGAATCCACTCCGGTCGAAGCTTGTTGTTGATGTGAACGTGAATCCACTGACACTGAACCCCAGTGCTAAATCTGTACCAATGTTATACGAGGCGGGCGGAACAGGCATGTAGGAAATGTCTAGCCCCACGCTCCCCGAGAACCCCACGTCGCTGGCGGCAGACAATCCAAACCCTGCCGAGGCGAGTAGGACGAACAAGCAAAACACAAGTCGAGCGCACATGCGTCGCATGATTTCCTCCTCCAAGATCTCGCATCTGAAGGATATTCCGGAGCGCCCGAGAGCATTGGGAAACCCGTGCTGTAGAGGACTATGGTTTTGTCCTGGCCGCGAGGGACATGTGGCCAGGATATGGGAATCAGAAACCCGCTTGCCGTCTCAGCAAGCGGGCTCATACGGGTTCAGCTTTCGTCTATCTGGCAATCTCCATCTTGGTGAGAACAAGGCCCGTCAGAAGCTTTGGATAGAAGTCTGTCGACTTCTGAGGCATCTTCTCGTCGTGATCGGCGACACGGATGACTTCCTCGGGACTGGTCGCATTCAGGAAGAAGAAGAGCTGTTCCTCTCCAGCGGCCACTACGTCGATGCCATGCTCCACATCCACGGTATAGGTGACATTGCGCTGTTCCTCGAGTGCTTGCGCGTCAATGCCGAGAAGGCGATCCAAGATGGCCGCATGGAGGATAGTTACATCCAGATGCTTGTAGTCCTCAGATCGCTCATCAGCAATCAGCTCGTCCATGATCGCCTCGTCCTTCAGCGTGAGCGTCACAAGATAATCCTTGGATACACATCCCAGCGTATGCTTCGCTCGTCCCTCTCCCGTCGCAACGATCATCGCTTCTGCTGATGCATGCGTCTGCACATGGAAGTGCTCGCCTGCAGATTCGACGAATCTCTTTGCGTCGAACCCTTCGATGCCGTGAATGAGACGATGGATGGGCCGGATCGACATGCCGGGCTCAGAGACATTGAATAGCGTCATCATACGAACGCCGAAGGACTCAGGGGCCGCCTCCTGCCACGATTGTTCGACACACTCATTCATGTAATTGATGGCGGTCTCATAGCGATGATGCCCGTCTGCAATGTAGAGATCCTTATCATTAAGAGCGGATTGAACCTTCGCGATCGCGTCCTTGTCTGTGATGCGCCAAACCTGATGCAGATTGTCGTCTGCATCTCGGGCCTCAATAAGAGGCGTTTCATCTGCAATCAGGCTCTGCAACACAACTTCTGTCGTACGAGCAGGATCGTCATACAGCATGAAGATGTGGCCGAAATTCGCCTCAGTGGCTCGCATGAGCTTAAGCCGATCTTCTTTCGGGCCTTTGAGCGTTTTCTCATGCGCATGAACCTTCTCCGGTTCGAGCTTCCCAAGCGCAATGAGACCCTTTCGAGTCAGATGTTCTCCCCCGAATGAGTAGGTCTGATGATAGGCATAAAGGGCGGGTTCGCTATCGCGGATCAGGATCTCCCCGGCAATCCATTTTTCCAGGAGCTCAGATGCACGCGTGTAGACGTTGCTGCTGTCTGAGTCGTTGTCCTGCGCCAGCCCCTTGATGATACGTACGATGTTGTAGGGACTGCGCGCGTAGCATGCTTGCTGGACATGGGGATACACGCGGTCGTACGGCGGCGAGACAACGTCTGTGCTCTCGCCGATGATTGCCGGATTGTAGCGATACCCTCGGAATGGAATGATCTGTGCCAATGCGGCCTCCTATGAACTCGACCGGGCAAACTCAATGACGATGTCCGCAGCTTCGCCGCCTACACGCGCCTGCGCTTCATCCGTTGCCGCTCCGATGTGCGGCGTCAGAGAGACATTGTCGAATGCAAAGAGTGGATGATCTGCTGCAGGAGGTTCCGTTTCGAATACATCCAAGGCCACGCCGGCGACCTTGCCAGACTTCAAAGCCTCAACGAGTGCCCCTTCGTCAATGACGCCGCCACGCGCGCAATTCACCAAGTACGCGCCATCCTTCATGATGGCAAACTGCGCCGTCGAGATGGATGGGCCTACATTGGGATCGAACGGGATATGCAGTGAGATGAAGTCCGACTTCTCGAGCAGCTCGTCAAGCGGCACCATCGCCGCAATATCGGCAATAGGGCTCTGTGTGAGGTAGGCATCTGAGCACAGCACGTTCATTCCCAATGCAGCGGCTTTCTTGGCAAGAGACTGGCCGATGCGGCCGATGCCGACGATTCCCAGCGTCTTGCCAGCAATCTCGATCCCCTTCAGCTGCTTCTTCTCCCATGCGCCAGCTTTGGTGGATGCCGTCGCACGACTGATGTGTCGGGCCAGCGAGAACATATGCCCGATGGCCAGCTCAGCCACTGAGTTGGAGCTTGCAGCTGGCGTGTTGCGAACGCTTAAGCCCTTGCTCACGGCATAATCGACATCGACGTTATCCAATCCAACGCCTGCACGCACGACCAATTTGAGATTGGCGCCCGCATCAATGATGTTGGCCCGAACCTTGGTCGCGCTACGAATGACAATCGCATCGTAGACGGCAATCTCAGTGACCAGTTGCTCAGGGGTAAGGTCTGTCTTCTCATCGACCTCAAGCCCCGCTTCACGCATTGCGGCTACAGCTTTCGGATCAAGCGGATCCGATGCGAGCACACGAAAGCCCATTGCAGTCCTCCTAGAGTCCAAGTACCGACTCGATTGCCTTCAGCAGCCCCTGGATCTCGTCGACTTGAGTATCCCCCATGTGTGCAATTCGGAACGTCTTGTTCTTGATGTTCCCGTACCCGTTGGCAATGCGAAGGTTGTACTCATCTGCCAATCGCTTGATCATGCCTGGGACATCAATCTGTGTCGTATTCACGATCGATGTGAGCGTCTGTGACCAGTACCCATCTTCAGGATAGATGTCGAAGTGCTTCTTCGCCCACGCCTGCACGATGGCAGCCATCTTGGCGTGGCGAGCGAAGCGCCGATCCATTCCCTCTGCAAGCATGTCGTTCAACTGAGCATTGAGAGCATACATGTGCGGGATAGCTGGGGTGGATGGGGTTTGATTCTTGAGATGAGATTCGTGCATCAGCGGGATATTAAAGTAATACGATCGTGAGGGCACGATCTTCGCGCGCTCAACGGCTCTGTCACTGATCGCAGCGACAGCCAATCCTGCAGGCAGGGCAAACGCCTTCTGGACACCTGCCAGCACGAAGTCAATGCCCCAAGCATCTGTCTCAATCGGAGCACCTGCCATCCCACTCACAGCATCCACAAGCAGAAATACGTCAGGGTAGTTCGCCACAACCTCTGCGATGCCTTCCAGAGGATTCATGAGTCCCGTCGAGGTTTCGTTGTAGACAAGGGTTACAGCATCGTATTTGCCTGTCGCCAATTGCTCGTCGACCATCTCTGGCTTTATGGCTACGTTCCAGGGTAACTCAAACGTGTCGCATGGCACACCATTTGCAGCCGTGATCTCGTTCCAACGTTCAGAGAACGCGCCGTTGACCAGATTCAGGCATCGCTTGGCGACGAGGTTGGTGACTGCCGATTCCATCGCACCAGTCGAAGAAGACGTATACAAGAGAACCGCGTTCTTCGTGGATAGGACGGACTGCAATTTGGATTGAATATCCGCGTAGAGTTCTGAGAATTCCGGCGCCCGATGATGAATCTGCGGAGTCGCCAATTCCTTCAAGATTTCCGGCCGAACCTGCGTCGGGCCAGGCGTGAAAAGTCGCTTGTGCATACTGTCCTCCCAAGACATCAACCGTTCTTTCGATGAGAGGGGAGGATACTCGCTGTTTTTTCGCTTTGCAACGCGCATTGAATCCTCTGGAAAGCGCTGATTCCCAAGGTGATCGTGACGATCTTGTTGGCGCGATCGCCAGTTGGGATTAGAATCATTCCCATGAGGACAAATGCCTTGAACCCTGCCGTTGCCAACGCTCGCAGCCAAGACGCTCGCCCTGTCTCCACGAACCGCCGTCGAGCATTCCTGTGCGTCACGTTGTCGCTGCTACTATTCCCATCACTTCTGGCGACGGCATCTCTCCAGATTGAAGACTTCGCCGTAGACATCGTCATGGATATCTCGGGAGAGCTGGTCGTTACTGAGAACATCACCGTGCTATTCTTCACTCCGCATCACGGGATTGAACGGTTCATTACGATCTCGGAGAAGACGCCGTTGGGTGAGAATGTCAGCATCGTCTTGCGTGTGGAGGAGATACTCAAGGATGGTGTGCCCGAGCCGTATACCACCCGCGTCAGCGGGAATGCCCGCGTGTTGAGAATCGGAGATCCGGATCGAACGATCACCGGCGTGACTCGATACACGATTCGATATCGGGTGCAGCGCGCGCTTCTGTTTTCGGACAATGCCATACACCTGTACTGGAACGTAACAGGCAATGACTGGGACGTCCTCATTAACCAAGCATCTGCCCATGTTCATCTGCCCGATTCTGTCGATCTGACCGCTGTAACTCGCGTCAGCTACTCCGGATATTACGGAACCTCTGCTCAGCAACACCTTGGCACTGTGACCGGCGAGGGCGAGTTGCTGTTCGAATCAGGGCCGCTCTATCCGGGCGAGGGACTCACCCTTCTGATCACTGTGCCTCGCGAGATCCTGCCGATCAGCCCTCCGTCGTTCTGGCAGCGCTTGGTGTGGTTTCTCAGCGCCAACTGGAGCGCCAGCCTTCCGCTTGTCACCCTTCTCGGCATGTTCCTCCTCTGGTCGAAACGGGGGAAGGATCCGAAGAAGCGCGTCATCGCCCCGGCCTTCGCGCCTCCTCGCGATATGCATCCCGGTGCAGCAGGTGTACTCATCGATGATCGCATGGATCTGCGCGACGTCAGCGCGATGCTGGTCGGGCTAGCTGTTGGTGGCTACCTGACAATCGGGGAACTCAAAGATGCCAACTACACCTTCTCCAGGCAGAAGCCCGCCGACGAATCGCTGTCCCCGGCAGAGCAAGCGCTCTATGACGCGCTGTTTGGCACACCGCCAAGTGAGACCTGCACACTGGCATCATTGGAGCAGAAGTTTTATAAGTCCCTTCCAACGATCAAATCCCGTGTCTTTGGCGAATTGATCGATGCTGGCTACTACCCCAGCAATCCAGAGCGAACACGAGGCTTCTACAGGGGGATCGGAGGGCTCGCGCTTCCACTCGCAGCATATCTGGGCATTCAGTCGACGTCGCTGATCTTGGGTATCTCTGTGGCGCTATGCGGAGTCGTCGTGCTCGCATTCTCTCGCGTCATGCCTCGCAAGACTGTCAAGGGCGTACGCAAATTGGAAGAGGTCCTTGGGCTAGCGAAGTACATCGGCTTGGCAGAAGTCGATCGAATCGAGTTTCACAATGCTCCAGACAAGGAGCCTCAGCATTTCGAGAAACTTCTTCCCTACGCCATTGCTCTCAATCTCACCGCGATTTGGACCAAGCAGTTCGAAGGCCTGTTGCGAGAACCGCCAAAGTGGTACACCGGCGCCACGCCAACTCCATCTCTTAACATCATTGCCTTCTCGCACGCGCTGTCAACCATGAATCGCCGCATGGAGCGTACGTTCGTATCGGCTCCCAGAACATCCGGGAAGTCTGCATCATCAGGCCGCAGCACGTTTGGCGGAGGATTTTCTGGAGGCGGGTTCTCGGGCGGAGGATTCGGCGGCGGCGGCGGCAAGGGCTGGTAAGCTTCCCCGACTTCTTGTAGTATGCCTTGGAAGGGGGCCTCAAGTATGATGAAGTCATTCCGGCGCACGAGTATGACTTTGGGTCTCCTGCTCTGTCTACTCACATCCCTTGTGTTCGCAGAAGGCGAACTGGCTCATGTCGCCTGGAGTCAGTCCTCTCCCATCCACTGGGGCCTGTTTCAAGGGACAGTTCCCGCTGATGCCATTAATCGCAAGGAAGCCGCGGCCATTCACATGACCATCCGCTGGCAAGCGAGCTACTCTGTGTCGAGTGTGAATGGAGCGACGTGGACAGGTCAAGTCGCCTCCATCACTGTGACCAGCACAATGGAACCATCTCAGTCTTGGGTTGTTCCAGGCAAGGCGCTGCCTGCCGTGTTGAGCCACGAGCAGCTGCATTTCGATCTCAATGAAGTGTATCGGCGCAAGCTTGAATGCTTGTTACTTGAGACCAGCACGTACACGGGAACTTCTCAACAGGCAATTGTCGATCGTCTGAATGGGGCGCTTCAGCAGACTGGGACGGCCGTCCTTCAGAAACTCTCGGATATGCAGACGGTCTATGATTCGCAGACGTCCCACGGAACAAGCGATCCCGAGCAGAGCCGCTGGCAAGGCCTCATCAATTCCTGGCTCATCAATCCAACGTACGCTCCCTAGCCACCGCAGTTCTCTCCACCTTCTCCAAGATCTCACCCTTTCTCCCGCGAAACCAATCCCGTCTCGGCGCGTAGATCCCTCGAACATGAAAGACGCACCTCCTTGCTAGACAGCTTCATGCCTGAAGGACGAAGCGACGGATTCCCGCCGCTTCGTCTTCTTATGATCTACAGCAGATAATGGCTAGATACCGTTATTGAGAGGATCCTCAGAGTCTGGCATCAATCGATATCCCAGCCCCGCAGCTGCCAGCTGTCCCAAAGCCACGCCACCATCACCACACGGCACATGCTGATTGGTGAAGAATGGATGCCCGGCGGATTCGACAATCTCCCGAATTCTGGAACAGAAATGATCATTGTAGGCCACTCCCCCGCTGAGAACGATCGCTTCAATGCGCTGTTCTTCGGCTCGATGAATAGCCAACGACGCCAGCCCCCGAGCAAGAGACTCTTGCACCGTCGCAGCAACGTCATAGATCGATGCACTCTTTGAGAGCTGGTCGAGTCGAGCAAAAAGGTCTACAACGTCCAGCCTGCGCATGTCAGGAGACCCAGTTAGCTTGAAAGGAATCTCTATAACCTCTCCCAACACAGCTGCGGCCTCCAAGCGCATGGCGGGCTCGCCCTCGTACGATCGCTCGTTGCAGATGCCCACCCAAGCGGCCACGGCGTCGAGAAATCGTCCCGCGCTAGAGGTCAATGGCGAATTGATCGCTCTCGCCCACTGGTTGAGCAGGATGCCGACCTCGCTTGGATTCATGCCTCGCGCAATCAAGCCGTCAGCCACACACCCCTTCTCTCGCCCTGACGAGAGAAGCAAGGACGCCGCCATTCGTAGCGGTTGCCGCGCTGCGACATCGCCGCCAGGCATCAGGACAGGCAACAGAGAGGCGACACGTTTGATCTTTGCATGGCGAGCTTCGAACACCTCCCCGCCCCACGCACTCCCGTCCATTCCGTATCCATACCCATCTGCAATGATGCCCACGCACGATGCCAACTCATGCTCAATCATGACCGATGCCAGATGCGCCACGTGATGCTGCACACGGACGACGCGCGCGTCTGTGACTTCTGCCAATTGTTGAGCCAGTTGCGTCGTAAGAAACTGTGGATGGGCGTCGCATGCGATAACCCGCGGCAGCGCTCCCCGCGTGATGCCCCTCAGATGCTCGATGGCGCTCTCCAGGAACGACAGTGTCTCAAGATCATCGACAGTGCCGATGTGCTGCGACAGGGTGATTCGACCACGATCATAGAGCGCAAACGTAAGATCAGATTCAGGCCCCAATGCGAGAATGGGCGCATCCCCCAAATGCCTCTCAAGACCTTCTGGAACAAAGCCACGTGAGCGTCGCAAGAAGACAAAACGCCCCCCCACCTTGCGGCGGACCGAATCGTCGCAACGCGCGACAATGCGGCGATCATGCAGCAAGGTGTGATCAACGATTCCCTGAAGCTCGGTAGTGATCTTCTCGCTGTCAATCAACATGGGCCGCCCTGGCATGTTGGCGCTGGTCATCACGAGCGGGCCGGACAGTGCCCTAAGAAGCAGGTGATGAAGTCCCGAATAGGGGAGCATCACGCCGACGGTGTGGAGGTGCGGGGCCACCGCATCCAGAGCTGCGCCGTCTTTCTTGTGCAATACCAGAATGGGGCGGTAGGGCTGGCGCATTTCTTCTGACTCGTCAGTTGAGATGGCCACAAGCGTAGACAGCATGTCTTCTCGAGCCATGAGCGCAAATGGCTGCGTAAATCGCCCCAAGCGCGAGCGAAGTGTCTTCACAGCCATTTCGTTCATTGCGTCACACGCGATGTGCGTGCCACCGATGCCTTTGATCGCCAGAATTCTCCCATGCGAGAGGGCCTGGATGGCCCTCGACACGGCATCGATGGGGGCTCCATCAAACTGGAGAACGGGCCCGCATGTGTCGCATGCCGTCGTTTGCGCATGATAGCGGCGATCCAGCGGATTGACATACTCCCCGGCGCAGGCATCGCACATAGGAAACTCCGACATCGACGTACGCGGACGATCATAGGGGAGCGATTCAATCACTGTGAAGCGGGGGCCACAATCCGTGCAGCTTGTGGCCCAGTAGCCCGTGAATCGACTGGGTTCAAGAATCTCCGCCACACATGCGTCACACGTGGCCACATCAGGCGGCAATTGGCCTGCGCCCCCTCCGTCCTGCGTCGACGGGAGGATGACAAATTCGATGCTCTCACTAGGCTCTGACAAGCGGATATCCATCCCATCGATGCGAGCAAGAGGGGGCACTTGCATTCTCAACGCGTCCAAGAATTCGGCGACAACGCTGTCTGGGCCTTCGATGAGAATCTCGACGCCAGCGTCTCCCAGGTTTCTTACCGAGCCTGCAAGTTGACGCTCGTGAGCGATCCGATACACAAACGGACGAAAGCCAACGCCTTGGACCACGCCGCGCACCAGGATGTGACGGCATTCCCACGTCATGCTTGTTCCGCTTCTGAAGGGGTCTGCACGGTCAGGCTGTCAACGTAAAGCTCCCTTCCTGCTTTCATGTCAACCTCTGATTGGCAGG
This sequence comes from Candidatus Atribacteria bacterium, assembly GCA_004525685.1. Lineage (GTDB taxonomy): Bacteria > Bipolaricaulota > Bipolaricaulia > UBA7950 > UBA9294 > SPBW01. The sequence continues at coordinate 17,921 of SPBW01000008.1, read as the reverse complement.
TCGGGCAGCTGAGGATGGGCACAGCAAAGTGGAACGCATCGTCAGAGACGTGGTCGACAGCCCCTTCGTACCCACAAGCCGGGCACGAAACGCGCACGGACACAAGCTCAACAACCAGACGGGCGTTTTCCAAGACCGTGCCTTGGGCAAGAAGCTCAAAGGCATTGGCCAATGCCTGATCCGAGAGAATGCGCATCTCCCCTTTCTTGAGGATCACCGCGACAATCCGCCCGTCAATCGTCTCGGCCTTCGGAAGCAGGGCATGGATCATTTCCGAGGCGACAGAGTATTCGTGCATTAGAGTCCGAGTGCGGCGAGCAACTCATCGATCCCCGCATTGTGGCGCGCATCCGTAAGAATCGCTGTGCCATGGGGGTTGACGGCTGCGTAATCCGATACGATGCGCTCGGGATTCACGCCAACGGCGTCTGCAAGGTCCGTCTTGTTGAGGACGAGGATGTCCGTCTGCGCGAAAATCTTGGGATGCTTGCGCACCATGTCGTCGCCCTCGGTCGTAGAAATCACGACCATCTCCTTGGCCGTTCCAAGAGGGAAATCGGCCGGGCAAATGAGGTTACCTACGTTCTCAATGAACAATACATCCAACGTTTCCATCGGGAGATGGCTTACTGCATGATCCACAGTGTGCGCATCCAAATGGCAGTCGTCCTGTGTATTGAGATTAATGGAGTTGGCTCCATGCGCAAGGAAACGGCGATGATCATCATCACCTGCTGAGTCGGCGGCAATCGTGCCCACTTGGCGTCCATCAGCGATCAACCGATCAATCATTCGTTCGATCAGCGAGGTCTTGCCGCTTCCAATCGCACCCATCACACTGATCGCAATGACGTTGTTGCCTTCGAGCAAGCGCCGATTCTTCTCTGCCAGCTCGAGTTGGCGCTTCAGGATGTCTTCACCATGGACTTGAACGTTGTGCATGTCAGCCTCCTACGCGGCCGAATGATACGAGCCCAATTGCGTCCGCGCAAAGATGCAGCCGCCCTCCAGGCGGCCGTGTTGCATCACGACCCCAAGGCTTTATCATCACCTCGCAAACCGAAACAGCAAATTGGAGTATATTGACAAATATCCGCTGGCGGGATTACCAGATAGAGAATCTCGTCGAGCAATGATAAGGAGACTGTCGAATGAAGAAACTGTTCCCTATGCTTGTGCCGTTCGTCGCTCTATCTATCTGCGCCATCGCAGCTCCCGTGATCACTGTCTCTGAGCCCGTTTACGATTTCGGGTCTGTCTATGAGGGAATCGCCGTCGCCAAGACGTTCGTCATTGAGAATGCTGGCAACGAAGTGTTGGAGATCACAGGTATCCGCGCATCCTGCGGCTGCACGACGGCTGATCTCGAAACCAATGAGGTCAATCCCGGCGAGTCCGTCGATCTTGACGTTCTCGTTAACACGACAAGCTTCAGCGGGACGATCTCCAAGACGATCACCGTAACATCCAATGATCCAGCGACCCCGTCTCTCAACTTACGTGTCACGGGACAGGTGCTAAAGTCGTATGCCCATAGTATCTCTGCAAGCGATGCGCAGTATCTTCTCTATCTTCTTGTCGACCTTCGAACAGCTGAGGACTACGAGGCCCATCATCTGCTTGGTGCCGTCAACATTCTGCCTGAAGACCTCGCTGACGCGTTGGCAGATCTTCCTCAAGGCACGATGACGATTCTCTATGATCCCGATTTCGGGACGAGCGAACCGTTGGCGGCCTCTCTTCGGAGCGACGGGTACTATTCTGTCTATGCTCTGGTTGGCGGATTGAACGAATGGATCTATCAGTATGGCATGAAGTATGTGACCAACCCGACCGAGCCCTACGAGCTGCCTGAACGCATATCGTACGGGGCGGGAGAGATTACACCTTCGTATCACATGCAGCCTAACGATGTCGACTACCTGTTCTACCTCTATGTCGATGTCCGCACTCCCGATGAGTACGCTGCCGGACATATTGCGGGGGCAATCAACATCCCCTATGCCCAGCTTGAGGCACAAGCCGACATGCTTCCTCGAACGGCCCCCTTGGTCACATATGACCAAACAGGAGCCTATGGCGATGCGGCAGCATTGTGGCTGATTAACAATGACTTCGGCAATGCTCAAAGCATGCTGGGCGGACTGGACGAGTGGATCCGCCAGTTTGGTGTCAGCTACCATACGTCCCCTTCATCGTAAGAACTCGCTGCCCGCGAAAGGAGCTTCCTTGCCACGAAAAGCCCTTCTGATTGTTCTGATCATCGCAGCGGTCGCCGTTTCGGCGGCCGCTACGACACAACTCGTGTTCTTCCACGAGATTGGCTGCTCGCACTGCGCTCATGCAGACGAGTTCCTCAGCTCCATTCTCCCGCAATATCCCGATCTAGAGATTTTGCACTATGAGATCAGTGAGTCGGCATCTCTCGATCTGCTAGCAGGCCTGCTAGCCGCCTATGATGTCGAGCAAGGCTCGGTTCCCATGATCTTCATCGGAGACGTTGCATGGATCGGCGGGACGTTCTACGGGCTGTACGAAGAACCCTACATCGTATCAGGACGCGCCGCGGACATGACACTTGAGACCGCCATTCAATTGGCCATCGACACGACCGCGATCTCACCTCTGGATCGAATCGAAGAAGCCGATGCAGACGCCGCCACCTTGGCCAGGGGACTCACGCTCTCGGCTGTCATCGTGGCTGCAGCACTCGATTCGATCAATCCGTGCACGTTTGCCGTTCTCGTTCTGCTATTGGGAACGCTGATTGTGGCACAGCGCAAGGGCAAGAAGGGGCTCGTTCTGAAGGCTGGATTGGCATTCACGATTGCCATCTACATCACGTATTTCCTATTGGGCATCGGCGTGTTTACGGCCATCCAGGCAGCTGGCATTCAGAAGCAGTTCATGATTGTCGTCTCCTGTCTGGCTATCCTGCTTGGGCTGTGGAACATGAAGGATTTCTTCGCCTATGGGAAATGGTTCAGCATCGAGGTGCCCAAACGCTGGCGGCCGACGGTCAAGCGCCTTACGTCTTCTGTTGTCTCCATCCCGGGAGCGTTTCTCATAGGCGTTCTCGATTCTTTCTTCTTGTTGCCCTGTTCCTCAGGGCCCTATGTCGCGATTCTCGCGCTGCTCTCCAAGAACACATCCTACACAACAGGTATTTGGTATCTCTTGTTCTACAACCTGATCTTCATTCTGCCTCTGTTGGCCATCACCTTTGCCGTCCACTTCGGATTCACAACGACGGCTCGTGCCGAACGATGGCGCTCTGCCAGCCTGGGAAAATTGCACTTGATTGCTGGCATCCTTATGTTCTTGCTGGGCGCGGGCATGCTGACCGCCGTGCTCAAGGGGTGGTTGTAGGATGAAGCCAACGACAATCATAACGCTCTGTCTCGTCTTGTTTGCCTTCGTTCCATCGCTGTCCGCTGCGACGGATCCTCTCGTTGTCGTCTTTTACGAGGAGGGATGTCCCAGCTGTCAAGAAATGGATGAGTTGCTCGTAGGTATGATGATGGAGGCCCAAGAGACGGACATTGTTCGCTATGAGATCACTGAATCCGACTCCATGGCATTGTTGGTTTCGCTGTGCAAGGCGTATGACATGGATGTTCCCGCAATCGTTCCCATTGTCTTTGTCTCTGACGATGCAGTAGTTGGCATGGGGCGCACGCAAGAATTCACGCTCCGGAATGCAATTGGGGATTGCCTTTCTACTGGATGTGAGTCTCCCATTGCGCGACTGCCGATCTCACAATTGCGAGCTGACTTGCCGCGACTTGCACTGCTGCTCGCGCTGATCTTCGCTGTCACTTGGTTTCAGCTGCATTAGTTCGTACGGCAGGCTCCGCGTATACTCTAAAGACCAAGGAGACGGGGATTGGGCGTGTGACATGACCGAACCGAAGCACTTTGAGCTTGCTGATCTCAGCAATGAGCAGTTGCTAAACGCGCTTCACCAGTCCATTGCACGCAACTCGCAAGACCCTTCTCCATCGGATCTTCGCGCAGAAATCGTCAATCGCAATGTGGGACTTGTGAAATCGATCGCTCTGAAATTCCTTAGTTCTGGCGAACCGCTGGATGACTTGATTCAGGCTGGCTACATAGGACTTCTCAACGCTGTGTCGAACTTCGATCTGGATCGCAGCAATCGATTCTCAACCTACGCCAGCTACTTGATTCAAGGCGAGATACGACACTACATCCGTGACAAGCACTCGACGATTCGTGTCCCACAGTGGGTACAGACCATGAATCGCCGGATCAAAGAAGCAGAGGAACATATCTTCCAACAGCTGGGGCGCCCGCCGACGCTAGCGGAATTGGCGACAGAAGTTGATCTGCAAGAAGAGCAGGTTCGGATGCTACTGCGAAGCCGTGAATCGATGACCTATGTGTCGATTGACCAAGAACGACGATCTGGCGACCCAAATCCTGCCCCCCCGACGACTGAGCGCTTGCTTGCTCAATCCGATAGCCTGCCATTTGACGTGCGCATGCGCATCTTGGCCGCCATCGAACAGCTATCGGATATCCAGCAGGGCGTCATCCAAGGGCTCTTCTATCAGGGGAAGAGTCAATCAGAAGTCGGAAAGGAACTTGGCATCTCGCAGCGCCAGGTCTCGCGAATGAAGGAGAGAATCCTCTCAGACATGCGAGAGACAGTCCAGCAGGAGGACTCAAACTAGGAATTGATTCTACTAGGAATAATCGCTGCATGGGGGAGATCGCATTGACACAGACCAAAGAGACGAACGATCTACTTACCCTGATCGGAGTGGCGATTGAGCAGCTTCGTCAAAGCATCGAGCTGTTCGAGGCATCGTCGCGAACAGAGGGTGTTGTCTGTCTCTCCGCTGTCATCCACGAGATTGATGCGTATATGGATCGCGCAGAGGACGATCCTCTACTGCAATTAGCTCACATGGATGCATCGAACCTGGCATCCGATCTGACGCATATCAAGAATGACCTGGTAGCTGTCATTGACCAGGTCGACGCCGTATCCTAGGACTTATGTCCACACCTCATGCGTTGATTACGGGCAGTACGAGGGGAATCGGACTTGCCATCGCATCGCAGCTCGCGCGAAACGGCTATGTTCCTATTCTCAACTACGTTCATGATGATGAGCGTGCCAATCATGCCCTGGCCCATCTGCAGCACATTTGCACCGGCACACGACTCATCCAAGCCGATGTAGCCACAGAATCCGGCGTCCAATCCCTCTTCGAACGCGCCCGTGAATATGGGCCGATAGAGGTTCTGGTCAACAACGTGGGCAAGTTCCTCTTTAAGCCATTCTTGGAGACCTCTCTAGACGAATGGTCCGACATTCTTGATAGCAACTTGACCAGCACTGTCTTGTGCTGCAAACAGGTTCTCCCTTTCATGCGAGCGCAGCACAAGGGCCACATCATCAACATCGCGGCCATGCATGCCAGCGACGTTCGAGCCAGACCGAATACACTACCCTATGCGATCGCCAAATCTGGCGTGATCCATCTCACGCAGACGCTTGCCAAGACTGAAGCGCCCTATGGAATCCGCGTGAATGCCGTCTGCCCGGGATTCATTGCCGGAGGAGATCACACAAATCCAGACGACGTTGCCAAGATACCTCTGGGACGACTCGGTCAACCCCAAGACATCGCCGCTGTCATTCGCTTTCTTGTATCCGAGGAGTCTGCCTACATGACCGGAGCAATCCTAGAAATACATGGAGGCGCTCTGCTCTAGCTGCAGAACGCCTCCGCGTCATGGTTCTGATGAGCCTCTGAGTTAGTTGCCCACCTCAGCTTGATAGCCGCCACTCGCCTTCTCCACAGTAATCATTGTCGTTTGCTGCTCAGACACAACCACGTTGGTCAGCGTGATTGCTGGCGCCGTATCGATCACAATCGTGTACGTTCCTGCAGGCAATTGCGGTCCAGGTTCTCCCAGTCTGCCTGCATAGACAATGTTCCCTTCGAGGTCATAGACCGTGTATGTGAATGGAGCAGCCATACTCAGCGCTTGGCGAAGCTCTTCACGGCTTCCCGCATCGTAGTACACTCCGCCAGTGGCTTGCGCGATCTCGATCAATTGATCGCGCGCAGTCACGTTGCGGGTGATATCGAAGCCAACAATATGCATCTTCAAATCATAGCCAAGGCCAATCAGGTCTTTGGCGGCCTGAACTGGATCACCACCGCATGTTTCCATACCATCGCTAATGAGGAGAACGAGCTGTGGATCGGAAATCTTAGCCAGATCAGCTTGGGTTTGCTCCAAGACGAAGGCAAGCGGCGTTGCGCCAGCTGGTTCCAATGCGAGAATCTTGGCCTGCAATAGATCCCGCTGCATCGGTCCAACAGGAGCGAGCAACGCGCTGTGCTCGCACCCGCCAAAATGACGAATACCAACGATAGCCGCTTCGGGAAGGTTGTTCAGCAAGTCGACGATCACATTCTTGGCCACATCAATCTTGAGTTCACCATCAACAACTTCCAGCATGCTGGACGACGTATCCAAAACGATCAGAAACGTTCGAGCGAGGCTCTGATAGGAAAAAGCCAGACCCCCCACAGGCAGAAGCTCTAGGCTTCCGAACGCTTCTCCTGTAATCACAATTTCCGTCCGCCCCATGGCACCGACAGCGTCGATGCTCGGCCCCGGACAATTGGAATGATCCTCGTCAGCGGGAACGTCGCTCAAACGAACGAATCGGAAGGTATCGTTGGCATTCACGTAGGGTGCGATGTCGATCTTGCCGGGGTATCCGACGATCTCTCCTACGAAGATGAAGGAATATCCATCAGAGCTAATCTCCACGCGAGCTGGGTTGGAATTGGTGTTATAGACGAACAAGTCGTCGCCAGGAACATCGACAAGAACATTGTCGACGAATTCGAGGACAAGATATCCTCTGTTGTCGATGACGCTGAGCCTGAATCCGAGTGACACAGCATTGGTGTCACACCCACTGCAACCGGCACAGCCTTGGCAGTACGCGTCTGGGGGCCCCAATGCTTCCTCTGGATCGTCGTACGCATCTCGAACGCAACTCGCTGCTAGATAGTCGACAACTCGATCGGCGAATGCTGCATCCCCGTGCGGAAACGTAATCCCGAAGTATGTTGCTGGTTCCGAACGGAGTCCCGGATTGAACAGCACCATGAAACAAACAGTCAGAAGACAAAACCCAATCCAGCGAAAGACCAACCTGGCCTTCATTCCATCACCTCCGCCTCTCGCGACTCCACCCTGTTGCACCAGTTGTCATCATCATAGAACGATTTGCTGCAGAAGGCAAATAGACTGCCTTCTGAGACGGTTGACACCTCATTTCACCCCACTACGACCGCTGGTTGACGCCCAGGAGTTCGTTGGCTAAGATCTGCCAAGTTGCCGAGGTGGCGGAATTGGCAGACGCGCACGGTTGAGGGCCGTGTGGACTTTAACGTCCGTGCGGGTTCAAGTCCCGCTCTCGGCACCAATTCGAAACGGAGAATGCGCCTATGCGAATTCTATTAGATGTCATGGGGGGAGATTATCCTCCAGAAGAACTCGTCAAGGGTGGCATCCACATAGGCCGTCGTCGCGGCATTGAAATCGTATTCGCCGGAGACGAAAAGGCCATCGCATCGACTCTTGTAGCTCTTGGTGAGCCCATCGGTCGTTCGTTTCACATCATTGCCTGCACGCAAGTCATTGAGATGGATGACTCCCCTGTTAAGGCGGTCCGCGGAAAATCCGATTCATCGATGATCCGTGGGCTCAAGGAACTGAAGGCAGGCAATGTCGACGCCTTCGTCTCTCCGGGCAACACCGGCGCTGTCGTTGCAGGCTCACTCTTCACATTGGGACGCATTGCTGGCATTCCGCGCCCAGGCATTCTCGCCCCCCTACCCACTGTGGAAGGGAGGGATATCTTCCTCATCGATGCAGGCGCCACGTCAGATTGCCATGCCGAGCATCTGCTCCATTTCGCACGGATGGGAGCAACGTATGCGACAGAGGTCATCGGCATCGAGAATCCGACTGTTGGGCTGTTGAACATTGGCGGAGAGCAGGGAAAAGGGAATCGACTCATGGCGCGCGCATATGAACTCCTTGAAGCCGCCGATCTTCATTTTGCGGGCAATGTCGAAGCGCATCAGCTCATTAAGAATCGCCCTGCAGACGTCATTGTCTCGGATGGCTTCATGGGTAACATTTGTCTCAAGGCCATTGAGGGCAGCGTGTCCGCTGTGACGAGCCTCCTCAAGCAGTCCATCCGCAAATCAACCATCGCCAAAGTAGGCGCGTTGCTCATGCGACGAGCATTCGGATCCTTGCGATCGGCTGTGTCCTATGAAAAGCGCGGAGGAGCACCGCTACTTGGCGTGAATGGCATCGTCGTCATTGCCCACGGCCGATCAGATGCTGAGACCATCGCCAGTGCCATTGACGTCGCCTGCCGCGAAGTGGATGCCGATCTCACACAGAAGCTCTCTCAATCGATAGCCCGAGTGGATTCCAATGGGAGCTAGGATTGCTGGTACTGGAAGTGCCCTACCTCTGAACGTCGTCACCAACGAAGAGCTGGAATTGCTCGTTGACACATCGAGCGAGTGGATTGTGCAACGCACCGGTATTCGTTCTCGCCATCTGCTGCAGGAATCGGAAATCCCTTCTGATCTGGGCGTCAAGGCTGGTCAATTGGCACTTGAAGCCGCCCGCGTCAATCCTGCAGACGTCAGTCTTCTTCTGGTCGCAACGAATTTTCCTGACATGATCTGTCCTGGATCGGCCCCGTTTATTGCCGAGGGGTTATCGCTTAAGGACGCTCCATTCTTTGATCTCAAGGCTGGGTGTACGGGTTTCGTCTATGCCATTGCCGTTGCCAATGCCTTGATCCAATCTGGCATGTATCCTCGCGTTCTTGTTGTCGGCATTGAGGCGCTATCTCGCGTGACGGACTGGACGGATCGCCGAACATGCGTGCTGTTTGGGGATGGGGCCGGCGCAGCACTTCTGGAGGCGGGCACTGACTCCTCGGGTATACTCGGAACAGCACTCTATGGGGATGCCGAGAAGTCGATGTTCCTCAATCTGCCTGCAGGAGGAACTCGAACCCCCGCGTCCGCAGAGACCGTGGCTCAAGGCGGCCACTTCCTCAAGATGGAAGGCTCGGGCGTGTTCCGCAACGCGGCACCCATGATGGAGAAGGCGACACTAGATGCACTGGCAGATGCGAAGCTGGAGCTGTCAGACATCGATTGGATCATCCCACATCAAGCGAATCAGAGGATCATCGACGCGCTCGTTCGCCGACTGGAAGTTCCAGAAGAACGCGTCATCGTTAATCTGGATCGCGTTGCGAACACGTCAACAGCATCGATCCCTATTGCCTTGGACGAAGAGCTTCGATCCGGCAAGATTCGCCCTGGCGACATCGTCGCGTTGACGGCATTTGGCGCCGGTGTGACCTACGGGGCCGTCATCGTGAGGATCTGAACCTAAGGAGGACGCCATGCCCTCAAACATTGCATTCCTTTTCCCTGGACAAGGCCGTGTTCCAGACGCCTTGCCGCCCAACATCCATTGCGCTTCATCGTTGCTCTCTCTAGCCCGCGACGCTGGCTTGCTGCTAGAGGACTGGATAGCTGCAAGAAACGACTCCCGACTTGCGCAGACCGACGCGTCTCAACCTCTTCTTCTCATCGATAGTCTCTGCAAAGAGGCGCAGTTGCGCGAGGCCGGATACAGTCCCAGTTGCGTCGCTGGACATTCGCTGGGCGAGTACGCAGCTCTCGTGAGCGCTGGCGCACTCTCTGCTGCCGACGCGATGCGCGCTGTCATCGAGCGCGGCAGACTGATGAATGAGGTGCGGGGGGCGATGGCAGCCATTCTGAAGTTGGAACTTGACGCGGTGTCGAATCTGTGCGCTGGTACAGAGGCCGTGGTCGCCAACCACAACGCCCCCACACAGATTGTCATCTCAGGTCCCCCTGACGCAGTCCAACAGGTTCTCGCACGTGCCGAAAAGGTCGGAGGGAAGGGCATTCCGCTGAGTGTTTCTGGCCCGTTCCACTCCCCGCTCATGCTTCCCGCCCAGATGGCACTCGCCCCGCTGCTGCAGGCACTAGACCTAGGCACACCCGATATGCACTTCATCTCCAGCGTGAGCGGCAAAGCCGTGACAGAGGTTGAAGCGCTCAAAGAGCTTCTTGTTGTGCAGATGACGGCCAGCGTACGATGGGTTGATGTGACGCGAGAGCTTGACAGATTGGAAGTAGATACGGCCATTGAAGTCGGCTCAGGTGACGTGCTCACCCGGTTGGGTCGGCGGTCTGATTCATCCATTCGATTCCTGACCTTTGAGGAGGCCATTCATGAAGAAATCTGATCAGCGTATCAGCGTCGTCACGGGAGCAATTCAGGGAATCGGGAAAGCGATCTCAACGAGGCTCCTCGAAGAAGGTGACATCGTCATCGGCCTCGATCTCAATGAGGAGGCAGGAGCTTCTCTTGAGGAGGAACTCGATCGATTCGAGTTTCTGGCCGCCAATGTTGCCAACTTCGACCAGGTGCAGCAAGCCATCGATGCCATCATCGGCAGGCACGGAAGAATCGACAATCTTGTGTGCAATGCAGGCATCACGCGAGATCAGTTCCTGCTGCGAATGACTGAGAGAGACTGGAATGACGTACTGTCCGTCAACCTCACAGGCACCTATAACTGCATTCGGGCGGCTGCGCGCCAATTCGTCAAGCAGCGAGGCGGAGCCATCGTGGCCATTTCATCTGTAGTTGGCCAGACAGGAAACGCGAGCCAAGCCAATTACGCCGCGTCCAAAGCGGGCATTATTGCGCTTTGCCAGAGCGTGGCTAAGGAGCTTGGAGGGCGAGGCATCCGCGCGAACGCCGTCGCGCCCGGGTTTATCGAGACGGAGATGACGGCGAAGCTCCCAGAGGAAGTTCGCAAAGCATACCTCGAACGGATCCCGCTGCGACGTCCTGGCACGCCTGAAGACGTGGCAGCTGTCGTCTGCTTCTTGCTTTCCGAACAGGCATCCTATATAACTGGGCAGGTACTCGGGCTAAACGGGGGCATGTATCCCTAGAACAGCCAAAAAGAGGGAGGTTCATTCGTTATGAGCGACGTCTCAGATAAGGTGCGAACGATCATTTGTGATCAGCTGATGGTGGACCAAGAGGAGATTACCGACGCGTCTTCGTTTGTCGAAGATCTTGGCGCTGACTCTTTGGACACGGTTGAACTCATCATGGAATTCGAAGATGAATTTGGCATCGAGATTTCCGATGAGCAAGCCGAGAAGATCTCCACTGTTGGCGAAGCGGTCGCCTACCTTGAGAAACTCTTGTCCGAAAAACAAACCTAGAGCAGATTCCAGGTTGGAGATTAGGGGACAACGATGACTCTGTTGTCCCTTTTTCGCTTCCGCCTGCCTGCGAGAGATGAAAAGAGGTGATCGGGAATGGCAGAACGCGAGAAGCGCGGCCGCATCGGAGGGAAGAGTCCCAACCCCTATCACGAAGATAAGAAGTATCCAGAGCCAACGCAGTGTCCCCGCTGTCAATTGGTGTATCGATCAGGGCGCTGGCAACATCGTGACGAGGAGGTTGAGGCTCGCGAAACTCATTCCAGCCATTGCCCTGCTTGCAGACGCGAGATGGATCGGCAGCCAGCGGGATTGCTTTACTTAAGCGGTCCCTATCTGACCCAGCATCAAGAAGACATCCTGCACATCGTCACCAATCAATCGCACGCTGCGGCAGCACAGCGCCCCCTGCAGCGCATCATGTGGATTGAGAGCGGCCCTGAACACACAGAAGTGGCAACCACAAACAGCCATCTCGCCCTACGCATCGGCAAGGCGATTGAAGCTGCCTGCAAGGGAACTCTTACGATCAAACACGCCCAGGATACGCAGCTGGTTCGCGTGTACTGGGAGCGATCGGAATAGCATGAGCACGCTGACTGAGACGACATTGGGCGCGTACCTGGATGCGGTCGGCTCTTCGACCCCCACTCCAGGAGGCGGGAGCGTTGCCGCAGTCGTCGCTGCCTTTGCGTCAGCCTTGGGATCGATGGTTGCAGCGCTATCGCGTGGCAAGTCTGACAATCCGCAAGTCGCCGAGCTGGCGGAGAAATTCACAACCTATCGCAATAGGTTCCTTCAACTGAGTCTCGATGATCAATTGGCTTTCGCCGCTGTGATGGATGTGCTCAGGTTATCGAAGAGTGATCCTTCCCGGGCCGCGCAGCTTGAGTCGACTGTTCAGTTAGCAGCCGAGATCCCATTGACGATGGCCCAGTCGTGTCTTGATCTGCTGGGGCTCCTTGAATCGATGATCCCGATGGCCTCAAGGCACGCAGTGAGCGACATCGGCGCAGCGGGACATCTAGCTCGGGCTGCGTTGAGCGCTTCGCTTCTCAACGTGCACATCAATGCCACCTTCTTGAAGAACAGACCGGAAGCTGATCGATTCAAGGCCTCTGCCCTTCGTCTAGAGACCGAAGGCCAGATTCGGTGCCAACGTATTGCCGACCACGTCGTCGCGTCCATTTCCAGCTAGATGGCTGTGATCGGAGTTGCCTTATTCGCCTAGAGCAGCGCTTCGCCCCGCAGTTGCCAGAGAGCATGGGCGACCGGCATGGTGTCGAGAAGTCGAAAATGCGCTACGTCGCGGAATCAAGATAAGTCAGGCCTAGGCGCGCAGTGCGCCCAAGCTCGGATCAGGAGAGTCCTTTGGATCATGATTGTCCCGTTCGCTATCGTGGGATCATTGCCGATTGGGATGCGTTCTGCGAAGCAACAGAGCAACCTCTTCCGCATGTCGTACGCGCCAATACCCTAAAAATCGCAGCCCGCACCCTTCAGGATCGGTTGGCGAGATCGGACATCGAGGCAGTCAGCGTGAGCTGGAACGACGATCTCTTCGAGATGACGGAGCCTCCAGGACGACACATCGAGCATTGGCTCGGCTTGTACTACATTCAAGAATCCGTGCAGACACTTCCCGTCTTGGCTCTCGCTCCGCAGCCTGGAGAAACGGTCCTTGACCTATGCGCGGCGCCCGGAGGCAAGTCCACCTATATCGCTGCGCGCATGCAGAACCAAGGCACATTGGTTGCCAATGAGCCCAGTGGGCGCAGGCAAATGTCGCTGCTCGCCAACATCAACCGCCTGGGCGTTCTCAATACCATGGTCACAGCCTATCAAGGCGAGAATTTTCCCCTCCAAACGAGGTTTGATCGGATCCTCGTCGACGCGCCGTGCTCAGCTGAGGGCACCTTGAGAAAAGAACCCTCGCTTCGAGCGGGCGCATCCCTTGCAGCAATAGATCGGTTGGCACGTCTGCAGAAACGGTTGATCGTTCGCGCTTTCGATCTGCTGGCGACTGAAGGCGTTCTCGTCTATTCCACATGCACGTTCGCTCCCGAGGAGAACGAAGCCGTCGTCGACCATCTGCTGCAAGAGCGAGACGCCTGCGTCCTGCCCTGCGATCTTCCCATCGATGTCTCTGAAGGACTCACGTCATGGCTGGGCACACGATTCCCCAAACAGATCGAGTCTTGTATCCGCACCTACCCTCATCAGCTCAACAGCGGAGGTGGATTCCTTGCCCGTATCGCCCGAGCTTAGGCAGCAGATTATCGACTTCTACGCGCAGCAGTTTGGGATCCCCGAATCCTTTCTAGACGGGCTCTTGATCGAGACAAACAAGGAAGAGGTCTGGGGCGCAACGGGCTCCTTGCTCCCCGGCATCTACTCAGCGCGCGCCGTTGGCCTTCGCATCTGCCGCAACTTCCACGGCGGATTCAAGCCCACCAGCGTCTTCCTTGCCGCTCTCGGGCCGCTTGTCTCGCGATCACGGATTGACGTCGAGCTGGACGATCTTCGCAGCCTTCTCATGGGACAGAGGATCGCTTACTCAGGATCCGAGGCAGGCTACGTTGCCCTTGTCTACCAGGGCGATATTCTGGGCTGCGGACGATGCCATGATGGGAAGCTGCATGCCTTGATCCCGACCGGCAGACGAAGAGAGCTTCTTGAGATCCTCGCACCTCATCTTTGAGGCGGCAACGGAATGACGAAAGTGTAATCCAGATCACAGATTCCTGACCCCTTGTTCGGCTAGAATGTCTCTGGAAGTTGGGACAATCGTCTAGGAGGTACAGGATGAGAAATCGAATTTTGTTGTTGGCGATGTGTGCTGCCACGTTGGTGGCCATATCTGCCAGCGCTGTGAATAACCTCGTATTCATTCTCGATTCATCGAACAGCATGAACAAGACATTGGGAGAGAATACGCGGATTGAGGAGGCCAAGGTCGCACTGACTAGCCTACTCTACTCCATACCAGTGAATGAAGAGATCGGTCTGCTTGTCTATGGACATCGGCTCGGCAGGACAAACCAGGTAGAGAGCTGCAAAGACATTGAGATGCTGTTCCCGTTGAAGCCGTTTTCTGGAACAATTCGGGATTCAATGATCGATGCGCTCGGGGCAATCGTTGCACAAGGCTTGACGCCGCTCGCAGATTCTCTTGTGGTTGCTGCAAACGAATTGGCGTTGCTTCCCGCTCCCGGAACCGTCATTCTGATTAGTGATGGCGAAGGAAACTGCAGTGGGCAACAAGAGATCGTGGCCGCAATGTTGTCGACCATGAGTCCCCCCATCACGCTTCAGGTGGTTGGACTAGGAATTGAGTCTGTTGCGCGAGCCACATTGACAAGAATGGCCGAACAGACAGGCGGTCAATACTGGCCCGTCGAAGATGCGACTGGGTTGCTGGAAGCGCTCCTTCTGGCAATTGAAGCGCCCCGCGAGGAAATCGTCCCTCAAGAAATTTCCGCCATTCCAAGTGATTATGAGCGCTTTGGCGTCACCAACATCATCTACGGAACTGAAGGTGACGACGTTCTGTATGGCACAGCCGGCAACGACCTGATTCTCGGGTTGGGGGGTAACGACTTCTTGATCGGCCTTGATGGCGACGACGTCCTAATCGGAGGTGCAGGAGACGACATCCTCGAAGGGGTCAAGGGTAACGACCGATTGGATGGTGGACCCGGAAACGACCTGCTGTTGGGTGGTGCCGGCAATGACATCCTCTGTGGTGGACCCGGAAACGACTCGCTCGAAGGCGAAGCAGGCAACGACGTGCTTGATGGTGGTGAAGGGATTGACACACTGCTTGGCGGCACGGGTCGCAACGTCCTGTATTCCCTAGACCGCGCCGACATTCTGCTCGAAGGGGATATCGTCGTTGGGACAAGTCCTCTGTGCCCGATTGGTTCAGCACCAGAGGCGGTTTGTCCGCCAGCTCCCGCAGAACCAGTGTGTCTGCCATTCGACTGCGCGCCGCTTCCACCAGCACCCGTCGAACCCATCTGCCCCTCGCCCCCGATGGTCAAGACCATCAATGAAGGCGAATCCCTGCAATTGCATGGCACTGTGGCAGATTCCGACTGCAACATCACCGACTATCAGTGGCACGTTTCCGCCGGAATGCTCAACGACGCCTTCTCATTGGATCCCGTTTATACGGCTCCGATGATTGACGGCTGCGAGAATCTCGATGTGGAAGTCATGCTCACGGCTCTCGATAGTTGTGGCGCATCGGCATCCGACGCGTTCATCCTTCATATTCTCAACGTGAATCATGTGCCAGTTCTGGAATTGGGCCGCCCGCTCGTTGTTGATGAAGGCGCAACCATCGTCCTTACACCGCAAGTCTCTGATGCCGACGGCGATGCCCTCGTCTATCAGTGGGGAGTCACCGGTAACTGGGGAACGATCGTGAATGGCGTATTCACCGCTCCGATGATTGATGCCTGCGATGGCGTCGATATCATCGTTACCCTGTCAGTCATGGATCCTTGCGGTGCCATCGTTTGCGACTCCGTCGTGATCTCGGTCCGCAACGTCAACAAAGCTCCAATCGTTGACCTGGGACCGGATTTCATGGTCGATGAAGGCATAAGCATCCAGCTCACACCTGTTGTCGCTGATCCTGAATGCGACTTGCTGCGCTACTGCTGGAGTTCGAACAAGGGTTCGTTTGATAACCCGTCCAGCGCCAGGCCCCTGTTCAGCATACCTATGACGGAGTCCTGCAACGGCGAAGTCCTGACCATCACGCTCACGGTCATTGATCCTTGTGGCTTGTCGGCAACCGATTCGGTCAACGTGCAGGTTGGCAACCTCAACGCTGCACCGATGATCGATCTGGGACCTGACTTCTGCGTGACCGAGTGCAGCAGTACGCTCTTGACACCCATGTCCGGCGATCCGGATCGTGACGCACTCACCTACAAGTGGAGCGTTTCAGGAGGCGCGCTGGATAGCTACTGCGCCGCTGCCGCTGTGTTTACGGCACCAAGCACGGCCAACTGCGATGGCGAGAATGTCACCATCACCGTGACAGTCACCGATCCATGCGGCCTGTCAGCAACGGATACGGTCATCGTTCGCATTGACAATGTGAATCAGCCTCCGCAGGTGCGCGCAGACCCGTAGGTGCGCGACCTCCGACGATTGATCTTGTCGATCTGCTCCGTCTACTCGTAGGCGGAGCAGATCACCTTTTGTTGGGAGCATTCAAGGGCGGGAAGCGCTTGCAAGACGATGTCGCCGATTGCATTCTCATCGGCTAATGCATGAGCAGCATGCAGGTGGAGACACTTCAAGCGATCCCAGTCAGAGATTCCACCAATCCCGCGGCCATCCAATCCAACCAGGGTTCCATCCGCAGCGAGCGCTGCCTTCTCTTCAGGGGACATGAGCTGATCACGCTGTGCACAGGTGTGCTGGTGGGCTTCATGCATAGCAGACCGAAGATCGGGCTGTTCCATCATGCGGACCTCCAGCTGATTCACCCAGCCCGCAGCCTCCAAATGCCCAATCTCTCTAGTGAGAAAGGGACACGTCAGCCAGTAGAGGGTTGGAAACGGCTTGCCAGCGACAACAGGATGAACACGAATGACTTGAGGATATCCATAGGAGCAGCGAACAGAGACAGTGAACGCCCCACGAGGTGTTCGCCCAAGCTGGTTGGCAACAACCTTGCTGTCGTTCACAGCTTTGCGTTCCACTCCGCCCTCCCATACTTCGACGCCACAAGCTCGTTGGCGCGTTGAGTCTCCTGTGGCGTCAAGTCGCCCACCGTAATCTCTTCGCCCAGTGCACAGGCTAGTGCATCGACAATCGGTGCCACAAGCTCATCGGATTCAATGAGTCGAGCGACCTGTTCAGACAAGGTCGTCGTCAATCGAGGCCGTGAGGCAATCCCTTCTGGGCAGTATCCTGGACGCATCGCCGATAGCAGCGTCTCCATAGGCAGCGCTGATGGCTGCACGAGAAGCGTGGTGTGATAGAGCATGGCAACGCCTCGGTGCGCCTGTGCTGCCCCGCCCACTTTCTTGTCTCCGATATACAAGCCATTGTCTTGCGCATGCAGGTCGACAGAGAGGACTGCCAGTGCGTCAGACAGGAGTCGGCCAAAAGACGCGAATATAGAGGACACATCAGAGAACCCGGCTCGCTTGTGCATGGACACAGACACGTTGAGATTGCCTGGATAATGATAGACAGTTCCGCCGCCCGAAATGCGTCTCAGAATGGGAATCTCAAGCTTCGAAGCGCGTGCTTCGTCCACTTCTGCGGCCAGGGATTGCGACCGTCCAAGAATCACTGCGCGCCGATTCCGCCACAGGCGGATTGTCTCGACACGGCTTGCCCTGACTGACTCAAGCAGCACTTCTTCGATCGCCAGACCTAGCATCGGATCGGAAGGAGTGAGATCGGCGAGTAGTCTCATGTCTCAGTATAGGCGGCAGCCGCATGGTAGGAGCTGCGCACCAATGGTCCAGCGACAACGGCCTTGAATCCCAATTCTTGCGCGCCAGTCTCAAG
>SPBW01000076.1 GCA_004525685.1 Candidatus Atribacteria bacterium | reverse complement strand
CGGGTTGATGCCGTTCTCAGCCATAACCTCCATCACAGCAGTGATGGGCTGATGCGTCAGCGCTTCGGTGGGGAAGGCCTTGTAGCCGCACTCGGTAATGAGGAACTTCTCGCCGAGTCCGGCAAGCATCTCGTTGGCATCCCACTTTACGTTACCGATGACCTCGAATACGCCTTCTTTCCCCTCAAACAATTCGACAGGTCCTGAATAGCCGGTCGATGCCAACATGGCAGCGCGGACGCCGGCCTCAGTGGCCATCGGATCGGCTGTATTCTTCATGTTGGTGAGGTGCCCGGCGACGACGCCGCCGAGTGTAAAGTGGCTCGATCCCGAGATGCCGCAGGCGGCGACGGCTTGATCTTCGGTGAGTCCGAACATGCGTGCAGCCACCAGTGGACTGACAAACTGCGTCAGACTGGCGTGATGCCATCCTACTTCGCGCACACCGGGATGTGCGGTCAAGCAGAGCCGCATCTCCAGTTCATAGGCAATGAGGATGCCCACCAGAAGATCGCGACCGTTCAGGCCCTTATATTCAGCAGGCGCGAGCGCTGCGGGAATGATGTCCGATGGATGCGATGGATCTTGCTTCCAGTAGATGTCGTTGTAGTCCATCGCTCGGATGAGCAAGGCATTCATCAATGTGGCATTGCCCAGGTTTGTCTTGACGCCATGGCCGATGACGGTCGCCTGTTCGTGCCCGCCCAACATCTGGATGTAGTCGTAGGCTTGGCGCATGTCTTCGTGATCCAGTGCCGCCAATGCGCAGCCGACAGAGTCGAGCAAGAAGCGTTTGGCTTCCTTCCGAGAGGCTGCAGGAATCTGGTCGTAGGTGAGCGATAGCGCAAACTGAGCCATCTTTCGACTGAGTGAACCCATTACGCCTCCTTTGCTGCTGCAGCCACGGCGTCTGCCATGTCCGTGGTCGTGGATGTGCCGCCCATGTCATAGGTACGTACGCGCCCTTCGAGGATGACCTGTGCGACGGCGCGTTCAATGCGATCGGCCTTGTCGGTCTCACCGAGGTAATCCAGCATCATCTTCGCGGAGAGAATCGTGGCGATCGGGTTGACCTTGTTCATGCCGACATACTTCGGCGCTGAACCATGCGTGGGTTCGAACACGGCCGTGTCGTCTCCAATATTGCCAGCACAGGCGAATCCCAAACCGCCGACGAGCTGAGCTGCTAGATCGGACAAGATGTCGCCAAACATGTTCGAGGATACAATCACGCCGTAGTTCTGCGGGTTCTTCACCAGCCACATACACATGGCGTCGATGTTGGTCTCCCACAACTCGATGCCTGGGTACTCTTGGGCGATCTTGCGGGCTTCGCGCACCATCAGTCCCGATGTCTCTCGAATGACGTTGGGCTTCTCGCAGATGGTGACTGTTGGATAGCCAAATTGCTTGGCGTACTCGAATCCCGCGCGGATGATCGTCTGACAGCCCTTGCGCGTGAAGATGCGAGTGGAGATGGCCAGATCGTCGCCCGCGACATCAGCGAAGCGCTTCATCTTGGGATTGATCGACAGTGCGTTGCGGACTTCATCGGGAACGGGATGGAACTCCACGCCGCAGTACAGGCCCTCCGTATTCTCGCGGAATACGACCAAGTCGATGTCGTCTCTCAAGTTGAGGGGATTGCCTGCGTAGGCCTTACATGGCCGCAAATTGGTGTGCAGATTGAACAGCTGCCTCAAGCCGACGATGGGGCTTGAGTAGACCAGGCCCTTGCCCTGAAGCTCCGTGACGAGTTCACGTGCGGCCTCTTCCTTGGGTTTGGATGTGATGGCTCCGAACAAGCACGCATCCGTCTCCTTGAGAAGCTCGATGGTGCGATCTGGGAGCGGATTGGCCTCGGTTCGCCAGAACTCCCAACCAATGTCTCCATGGGAGTATTCGGCTTCGAAGTCAACTGCCTCCAGAACCTTCAGTGCCGCCTCGAGAACATCTCCCCCGACGCCGTCGCCGGGAAGTAGTGCGATCCTGTAATCACCCATTGAATCCTCCACCTCACGCTGAGATGAGGGGATTATATCTCGCTGCAGTGTGGCTGCACGGACGTGAGTTAGCCACTTGAAAAGGGCTGTGACTGTTGCCATATCGGACCGTTGTTCCTCGCTTGATTGAACGTTGCTCGGGATAGCTTTGTAGCGGGTGCCTTCCAGTGCGAAACTCTCTCCAGCAAGAGCGGCGTTCGTGCATTGAGGTTGTCGGCTTTCTGTTCCCCGGCCCGAGCGATGCGAGGCTCAAGCCTTCGGAATATCTAGCTTCGTGTCGTTGTTCCTCGCCTTGGACCTGCGGGCTCGGAGTAGCCATCAACGCGAACGTTGTACACCGTCTCATCTAGCGAGATGCGCGCGCTCTAGCGGCTACTCATGCGTCGATGAAGGTGCGAATGTCCAGCTGCGATCATAGGCTTGCACTTGCACAATAGACCTCCTACCTCTATAAAGTCTCTCTATGTCTAACCTGATCCTACTCCTCCTTGCCGGGTTCTATGTCGGATGGAACATCGGAGCCAATGACGCGGGCAACTGTATTGGAACCGCTGTTGGATCGGGTTTGCTCAGATACAGGAGTGCGGCGATTCTGGTTAGCGTTTTCGCTGTCCTCGGAGCTCTCCTTCAGGGGGGGCATGTGATGAAGACTGTGGGCAAGGGCATCGTCACAACAGAACTGAGTGTGACTGCCATTGCTATTGCGCTGTTGTGTTCTGGGCTCTTTGTCACCGTCGCTACGCTGTTGCGACTGCCTGTTTCCACGTCGCAAGTCATCGTCGGCGGCGTAGCTGGCGTGGGCCTTGCAGTAGGTGCCGATCTCAATGTTGGGACGATTATCTCAATTGCTGAGGTGTGGGTGATTTGTCCGATCCTAACAGCCATCATTGCCATGGCCATCTTCTGGATCTCCAGACTGCTTCTCCAGCGAGCATCTCGCATCTATTTCTGGCAGCGCGTACCGCACGTGCTGCTCATTCTCAGTGCCTGCTATCTGGCCTTCTCATTGGGTGCCAATCACGTGGGAACGGCGATGGGGCCCATTACGAACCTCGGACTGAACATATCTACGCTTTGGATCAGCGTTCTTGGCGGATTTGCCATGGCCAGCGGAACGTTGACCTTTGGGCATCGTGTGACTCAGACTGTGGGGGGAGGCATTGCTCCGTTGGATCCTGTCAGCGCCTTCTCTGCCCAACTGGCAGCGGCACTTGCCGTCCACTTCTTCTCGCTGTATGGAATCCCTGTCTCCACATCGCAGGCTGTTGTTGGAGCCATCATTGGTGTCGGCATTCTGCAGGGCGTGACGACGGTCAGGACGAAGAAACTGGCGGTCATTGCTGCTGGCTGGGTGGCGACGCCGACGGCAGCTGGCCTGTTCTCGTTCGCTCTCTATCGACTCGTACTAGCCTTCGCCGGCTAGCATCACGAGATGCAACAGCTTCTCACCATGAAGCGCATGAAGGAAACCTCGGCACTCTTATGGCCAAGGAAGCTTGCGATTGGCGCTTCTTCAATGAGTGAGCTTCTGGCTAGCTCGTTTCTTCATGTTCTTCATGGTGAAGAACGTGTTGTTTCTGTCGGGGCGATCCAAAATATGGAAGCAGACCTGTTGCCACGACAGGCTAGAGGTGTTTTTGCGCCACCATCAGTTCGATGTGGTCGGATAAATCCTCGGCACGGTCGGACAGTTCAACGATTGAGCCCACAAAACTGTTGATCTGGAGCTTGTGTGCGAGATCGATGTCTTGCTGGAACAGCTTCTTGAGGATCTGTCGTTCGATATGATCGATCTCGCTCTCGAGGCGTTCGATCTCAACGGTATGCTTGAGTGCGGCTTCCATGGTCTTGAACAAATTGCCGATGGCATCCTTGACGTGAGCAAAGATGAGCTCTGTCTTTGTGCCGATCTCGAGAATGGATGCTTGTATCACATCGGGAATCTTAATCTGCTGAATGAGCAGGTGATCGAGGGCGTCTTCCGCAGCATTGGCGAGACGATCGACTTGATCGACCAATTGAAGAATGTCTCGCCGAGAAGTTGGCATCAATGCGCCAGACAGCAATTGGGCTTCCACGCGTCGGCGAACGTCATCGGCTCGTCCCTCGGAACGATGGGTCTCAAGTGCCAACTTGTCTGCTTTCTCGATATCGCCGTCCCGGACATAGGCGTTAATGGACTGGATGAAGTATTGGAGTGACTCATCCACACGCTCCAGATGTTCAAAAACCAAGTTCTCGATCTCCCGCTGCCTCTTCCAGAGCATGGTGGACCTGCCTTTCCCCAAGAAGGTCAAGCTTCCTGGGAGCCTTGCTATTCGCGATATTATCTGCACTCCCAAATGTCTACAGCTTATCTCTGACGTCCGATCCGATCAACTGAGTCAGTTCGCGTGGTGGCCCCACCATATCTGCAAGCCCTTGAGTGTCAACACGGGATCGTAGTGCTCGATGGAATCGAGGTGTTGATAGAACATCTCGCCTTTTCCGCCAGTGGCAATGACTTGGAGCGGTTCGCTGACTTCTGCCTTGAATCGCTGGATGAGTCCGTCGACGAGATCGAGGTAGCCAAGAACGACGCCAGCCTGGATGTTGGTCGTCGTATTCTTTCCAATGACACTTGCGGGGACATTCAATTCGACGGCGTGAAGCTGGGCCGCTCGATCTGTCAGCGCTTGAGCAGCAAGCCGCATTTCGGGAGCAATGGCACCTCCCAAGAATCGCCCGTCTTGTGCTGCAAGATCGAACGTCGTAGCTGTGCCGAAGTCCAGGATGAGAATCGGGCCGCCGTGAGCAGCATAGGCGGCTATACAGTTGGCGATACGATCAGCGCCCACTGTGTGCGGTGTCTCCACGTCGAGGATGATGGGTGAGGTTTCCGCACTCAGGAAGCCGATATTCTCGCCGACAAGAGGTTCGAATGCGGTTGCCAGCGGATAGTTGAGCGACGGTACGACCGAGGCAATGGCCACGCCATCAATCTCTCTTGAATCAACGGCAGCCTCTGCGAGAAGGCTTCTCACGGTGAGCCGCAGTTCATCCGAGGTCTGATTGCGATGGCTGGTGACGCGCCATTGATGCATGAGCACATCGCCTCGAAATAGGCCAAGGACGATATTGGTGTTGCCAACATCCAGAACCAGAAGCAATGTCGACTCCTTTAGAATAGGCCGCTTCCCGGAGGAAGAATCGTGTTGTCGATCAGTCTCGTCTTTCCGACCCGCACAGCCAAACTGACCAGCGCCTTGCCAGTAACCGAAGCGATTTCTTCCAGCGATTCAAGATCAGCCACGCTGATGTAGTCGGGCAGAGCGAGAGGCTCAGCATCGAGAATCTCACCCATGGCGCGGCGTAGCACGTCACCGTCTCTCTCTCCTTCGGCATAGAGGCGCTCGACATGATCGAGGCAGCGGCGCAAGATCGGCGCTGCCCCGCGTTGCTCGGGCGTTAGGTAGGCATTGCGGCTACTCATGGCCAGGCCATCGGCTTCGCGAATTGTTGGGCCAAGATGAAGCGCGATGGGAAAGTTGAGGTCGCGGATGAGGCGGCGGATGACCAATGCTTGCTGCGCATCCTTCTGCCCAAAGTAGGCGTGTTGCGGCTGCACGATGTTGAACAGCTTCGCGACGACCGTGGCCACACCACGAAAGTGCGTCGGCCGCGATGCGCCTTCGAGCCGATGCGTCAGTCCTGCGACATCGACCCAGGTGTCGTAGCCTGGTGGATACAACGCACCGTTGTCTGAAGGCGCCAAGACAAGATCAACGCCTTCGGCTTCCAGTAGCTCCAAGTCGCGATCCAGATCGCGGGGATAGGCGGCAAGATCTTCTGTGGGCGCAAACTGGGTGGGATTGACGAAGATGCTGGCAATGACCGCGGCGCACGATTCACGCGCCATCCGCGCCAGAGACAGGTGCCCCTCATGCAAGTAACCCATCGTGGGCACGAACCCAACAGGGCTTGTCAATGCGCCGCGTGCGGCGGGGAAGTCGCCAAGTGACGTGATGACCTTCATACCTGTGCGGGGAATGCCGCTTCTACGTCCCGCAGCACCTCCTCATCAATGGAGAAGCTGTTGTCCTGGGTGGGGAACGTTCTGCCGCCTACCTCGGCGGTGTACTGATCGATCGCCTGCTTGGCTTGATCGGCCAAGTGAGCGAAGCGCTTGGTGTGCTTGGGTTGGAAGTCGGTGATCCAGCCGAGGATGTCGCTAACCACTTGAATCTCGGCATCGCAATCGGGGCCCGATCCAATGCCGATCGTAGGAATCTGGAGCCGCTTGGTGATCAAGCTCGCCAACGCCGCAGGAACACATTCCAGCACCACAGAGAAGGCACCTGCCTCCTGTACAGCCAGCGCGTCTTCCATGACGGTCAGTGCTTGCACCTTGGTCTTGCCTTGCGCCTTGAATCCGCCCAGCTGATTGACCGACTGCGGTGTCAGCCCAATGTGAGCCATCACAGCAATGCCCGACTCTGTCAGCCGTCGAATCGTGGGTGCCATCACACGGCCACCTTCCAGCTTGACCGCTTGAGCGCCGCCCTGTTGCATGCAACGCGCTGCGCTGTCGAGCGCCTGTTCAGGCGACTTGTGATAGGTCATGAACGGAAGATCGGCAACGACCATCGAAGTCTCGCTACCGCGGACCACGGCTCGGGTGTGATGGATGATGTCGTCGAGCGTTACAGGAATGGTGTTCTCGTAGCCGAGCACGACCATCCCCAGGCTGTCGCCGACAAGGATGATGGGAATCCCGGCTTGATCGACCAGCCGTGCAGTGACGACATCGTACGCCGTGAGTGCGGCAAAGCGCTTCTTATCCTGTTTGTACTTGCGTATTTGTGCGGTGGTGATTCTCATGGTTGGACTCCTGCGCTTTGCCCGTCGAGCGTCTTGTGAAGCTGGTCGGCTGTCGCCGAATCGATCGTTCCCTTGTGCAAGGCAATGGGTATCGCTTGTTGAGCTAGCTCCTTGTACACCGGCAGGATCTCTGGTGCAACATCACCCAGTGTAGCCAGATGTCGCTTGATCGTTCCGACATCGCCGCGAGCAATGGGACCAGTGAGGGCGTTGGGCAATCCAACGGCTTCCAGATTCTCCACAGTGCCGCGCACCAAAGGCAACAGCGCTTTCAAACCCTCAGCCTGGCTGAGGCCCAAGTGGCTCCACAAGCCAGACGCCAGATGCAGCAGCGTGACCAGGTAATTGGACGCGATGACGGCACTGGCATGGTAGAGCACCTTGCTGCCTTGTAGCGTCAAGGGTACGCCGCCCAAGGCATGCACCATGTTCTCTAATGTGCTTCGCAGCACCTCGCTTGACGTGTCGATAGCGAACGCGCTGCCTGGGATGTTCTTGCGCGCCTGCTCGACACTGGCGAAGGATTGCAGCGGATGCATCGCGCCGACGGCGGCGCCTTGATCTTGGACGCTTCGCAACAGCTCAATCGATGCTGCGCCGTTACAGTGGACGGCCGAGTGCGTGTCTGTCCATCGAATGGAGTCTGCTACTGACGCGATGGCGTCATCGGAAACCGTCAAGAAGGTGAGTTCTGCAAGATCAGCTACTGCCTGAGCCGAATCGACGGATTGAGTGTTGGGCAGCCGCGAAGCCAAGGCGTCGCCAAGCGCATGATTGCGATTGAAGACGGCAACGACGGTGTATCCGGCCTGCGAGAGGGCTTCGGCAAGCGCCGTGCCCACCACGCCGGTTCCGATGAACCCGAGCGTCGGCTGCCTGCCTTGGTTCATGGCGTCCTCCCTAGGTTTTTTCCAGCAAGGCAACGATGCGATCGAGGATGCGATCGGCAACCTCGCGCTTGGGCATCAGAGGAAGATCCTCTTGATTACCAGACGCATCGAGAATGGTGCACTCGTTGTTGTCTGCACCCATTCCCGAGTCGGCACGGGAAATGTCGTTGGCGATGATCAAGTCGAGGTTTTTCCGAATCAATTTGCCCTTGGCGTTTTCGAGCATGTTTTCTGACTCCGCAGCGAATCCGACACGAATGGGGACACCGGTGATCGTCGCCAAGATGTCCTCGGTGCGATTGAGCGGAAGAACGAAGTCAATGTCGATCTCTTCCTTTTTGAGCTTCTCAGACGCGCACATTTCAGGAGTGTAGTCGGCGACTGCCGCAGCCATGATCAAGACGTCGGCATCCACGCAAGTGGCTTCGACGACATCGAGCATCTGGGCAGCTGACTCAACAGGGAATACCGACATGCCCGCAGGGGGAGCAAGGAACGTTGGGGCAGAGATCAGAGTGACAGCGGCCCCGCGATCACGCGCTGCCTCAGCCAAAGCGAATCCCATCTTGCCAGTGGATCGGTTGGTGAGGAATCGAATGGGATCGATCGACTCGCGTGTGCCGCCAGCCGTGATCACCAGCTTGTGTCCAGCGAGATCTCCGTCAGCACCCATCAGGGCCATTGCCCAGCCGAGAATGTCAGCCACAGGCGCGAAACGTCCGGCACCGAATCCGCCCGAAGCCAGTCGTCCCACTGCCGGTCCCACGAAGCTCATGCCACGATCTTGAAGTGCCTTCAGATTGGCCTGCGTGGCCGCGTTCTCCCACATCGCCGTGTGCATCGCCGGAGCGATCAGGATCGGTGCGCGTGTGGCCAGCGCCGTACAGGTCAGCAAATCATCGGCAATGCCTGTTGCCAGCTTGGCCATCACGTTGGCCGTGCAGGGCGCGATTAGCATGAGGTCAGCGACCTCGGAAAGTGAGATGTGTTCAATGGAATAGGGATTGGTCAAGTCGAACATGCTCGTAGACACAGGAAGACCGGTGATCGCACGGAACGTCGCCGGGCCGACGAGCTGCGTAGCCGCCTCCGTCATCACCGTATGAACAGCGACACCGGCTTGCGTGAGCTTGCTCGCCAGATCAACGGCCTTATAGGCGGCAATCGACCCACTAACCCCGAGAACGACGTGTCTTTCTGGCATTTCACTCCCTTTACCCATCCGGCCGGATTGTACAGGGGCAACCCAGCGATGCCAATAGCATCACAGGGCTGCTGGGAAGAAGACGAAACTGCATTTCGATCTCGATGGGGTCGTTAATCCATGCAAAGTGGCCAACGGGCGGACGAAATGTGGTCTGGCAATCGAGCGTCTACAAATCCGCCCAGGAGTAGGTGATGATTCCTGATCGGCGAACGGTTTGACCTCCGCCGTACACCAAAGCTGCCGCTCCTGTCGGAGCTTGAGCCAGTTCAAGCCAGTATTGCAGGCCGACGTAGAAATCGCTTGCCAGCGTCTCTCCCGACTTGACCTCGATGGGCACGACCTCGCTACCTCGTTCCAGAACGATATCGACCTCGTGCCCAGTTGAGTCCCTCCAGAAGTAGAGATCTGGCTCCTGCCCGTGATGGAGGGCGCCCTTGACAAACTCAGACACGACGAAGCTTTCAAATATGGCGCCGCGAGCCGAGTGCGTTCGAAGTTCATCTGGCGATCGGATGCGAAGTAGGTACGTCAGGAGTCCTGAATCGAGGAAGTAGAGCTTCGGGCTCTTGACGAGCCGCTTGTTGAAGTTGCGATGATGTGGACGTAACAGGAACACAAGGAAGCTAGCCTCCAGGACCGAGAGCCATCGGCGCGCCGTAGGCTGTGAGATCCCGCAATCGTTTCCCAGAGACGACAGGTTGAGAAGCTGCCCCGTCCTGCCGGCGCACAGGCCAATGAACCGTCCACACGCTTCGAGATCCCCGACGTTCAGAAGCTCTCGAACGTCGCGCTCGACATAGGTTCGGTAGTAGTTGGCCAACCACTCCTGCGGGGGTAGCTCCTTGTCATGGATTCGCGGATAACCGCCCGTGAAGAGCGTATCCATCAGACTTCTCTTCTCGGACACCCTAGCAGGTGGCATGCGTCGGCCAATGCTATCGCGAGGCAGCGGCGGTTG
>SPBW01000253.1 GCA_004525685.1 Candidatus Atribacteria bacterium | reverse complement strand
TCATCGGTGGGGGTTTGGGGTACTGGGGCTTGTTGTATCTCAACCGCAATGGGATCCGCCTGTCGATCATGGACGACATCAGCAAGAATATCGGATTTCCAAAAGTGTTTTACACGTCGACTTCCGGATGGTACATCGTCGCCGCGTTTAGCGTGGTCGTCTTCACGGCCCTCACCGCGGCTTGGTATCCGGCGCGACGGGTTAATCGTCTCGATCCAGTGGCCTCGATTCGCGAGGGCTAGAAAGGAGATTCTATGAAGCAAGGAATGCTTTGGATAACACGACCGGTCCTCCTGACGTGGGGAATCGTTGACCTGGCCCAAGGCGAAACGCCCGATGCCGAGATGAGGATCGAACACGTTAATGAGACATCGCAATGCGATGGCTTTCACGGAGCCATGGGGGTGAACTTATGAACACCACGTTGAGACGGATGGCGTGGCGCAATTTGTGGCGCCACAAGCAACGGACGATTCTGATGATCGCCACTGTTGCCATGGGCAGCCTGGTCATTCTCGTTTTATTCGGACTGTCTGACGGCGTGATTGGCTCGATGACGGCCACGCAAGTGGAATGGAACCAAGGTAGCTTCCAGGTTCGGGGCGTCAGCTATGCCGACGACCCGCTGATAGAAAACGGTCTGTCGCCCGACCAGGCAACGGCAGCCACTGAAGCGCTTGCAGACATGAGGACGGCCGGAATTACACCGCGCATGGAGACCTACGGCATGATCCGCACGTCCTACGGGACGGGTGGCGTCAGCCTGCGGGGCATTGATCCCACGAAGGAATCTACAGTCACCCACTTGGATGAACTGGTCGTCGAAGGAAGCTATCTGGATGGCCCAGGACAGATTCTACTGTCGACGTACATGGCTGAGGATCTTGACATTCGCCTCGGCGAACGCGTCGTCATCCTTGCCATTACCAATAGCGGCACGGAGTCCCAAGCTTTCAGAGTCACCGGCTTGTACGAAGCCGCCAGCTTCGACTTGGAGCAGGTAGCGATGGTGTCCATTGACGATGTTCGTTCCTTGACGGGGATTGCTGGGGCAACCAGCTTGGCTGTTTCGTTGCCCAAAGGGGCGTCCGCACCTCGAGCGGTGACTGAAGCAAGGGAATTGCTGGCCGGCCAATCCGGCGTGGTGGTTGCCGACTACTTCGACTTGAATCCGTTTGCTCGATTCATGATCGCTGGCGCGACAATCAAGATGATCCCGTTCGTGCTTATGATCAGCTTGATGGCTGGCTTTGGCGTCGCCAATACGACGTTCTACTCCGTCCTCGAGCGAACACGCGAATTCGGCGTGATGACGGCCGTCGGTATGAGTCGCAAGCTGTTATCTCAGTTAGTCTTGCTGGAATCAACCTTTGTCGCTGCCATCGGATTCATTGTCGGCGGCGGCTTGGGGTACTGGGGCTTGATGTACCTGAGCCGCAACGGGGTGAGTTTGTCGGTCATGGCCAATATCAGCAAGAACGTTGGAATCCCCAAGGTGATCTATGCCTCGACGTCCGGCTGGTACATGGTGGCGGCGTTCAGCGTGGTCGTCTTCACGGCCCTCACTGCGGCGTGGTATCCGGCGCGACGAGTCAATCGTCTCGATCCAGTGGCCGCGATTCGCGAGGGGTAGAAAGGAGATCTTATGAATCAACAAAGACTTTGGATAGCACTACTGGCCATCCTGACCTTGGGAATCGCTGGCCTCGCCCAACAGGACGTGCTCGATGCCGAGACCATCCTCGACCGCGTCAATGCGGCGTGGCAGGGTGACAGCTTCCACGGAATTATGGCCCTGGATATCGTATTGGGCGGACAGACGAAATCGCACAAACTCGAGGTTTGGACGTTGGGCGAAGAGCTGGCGCTCATTCGTGTGCTGGAGCCTGAGATCGATCTCAACTCGGGCTATCTCCAGTTGGGCGATGACCTTTGGTATTACTCGCCAATGGTGGGGTCCATCAAGCTGCCGACCGTGGCACTGGGCGACGCATTGTTCGGCGCCGGGCCTTCATTGGAGGACCTGTCCCATGGCACGCTGTCTGATGACTATGAGACTGCCGTCAAGATCATCGAGACTGATGGAGTCAGCCAGTATTTTCTCACGCTGGTCCCTCATCCGGATGCACCGGTGGTCTACGGCAAGCTGGAGATCACCGTGTCTGCCGATTATGTCATGGAGAAACTGATTTACTACGACCAACGAGAGACCGTCGTGCAAACAGCGACCTTCACTGACATCGTCGATGTCGGCGACCGCCGGTTCGCCACCACAATTACGATCGAGGACGCCTATGGCGATCAGACGATTGAACGCATTGAGAGCCCTCAATTTGATCTTGAGCTTAATGCCTTGTTTTTCAGCCTGGAGACGTTCGAGGCTTGGGGGGATGACTGATGAAAGCGGCCATAAGACACATCCTACGCAATCGTCGCCGGACCATCCTGACGCTGTGCGCCGTGCTGATTCCCGTGTACTTCCTGATCATGATGTATGGCTTCATCAACAGCATGATGCAGGACATGTTCGAAACTTCCACCCGGTTCGATACGGGTCACATTCAGATTCGGGCAGAAGAGACGAAGGCCTATGGTTCGGCCATGCCTCTGATGCGCAATACGGATGTCGCTCTGGCGGCACTGGATGGGGTCGAGGGAATCGAATGGTCAACGTTACGGCTCGATCTTCCGGCACTGGCCAGCGTCGGCGAAAGAACGCGAACCGTCTATGTTCGTGGCCTCGTTCCTGAAGAGATCGATCCGGTGAGCAACATGAGCGATCGCATCGTCGAAGGAGAGTTCTTGACCAGCGATAGCGACGGGGTGTTGGTTGGACAGGAACTGGCCGAGCTGCTCGATCTGACCGTCGGCGAGGACATGGTGCTGCTG
>SPBW01000255.1 GCA_004525685.1 Candidatus Atribacteria bacterium | reverse complement strand
GGGAGGTAGTAGAGGGGCCCCGAGGGAATGATCACCAGGTGAGGAACTTCGTTCTCGCTCGCGGAGGGAAGAAGATCCTCCACTGGCGCGATTAGCCAATCGTAGAGAATTGCGAGGTGGAGGTCGGCGCTGGGATCTCCCGATTCGATGGCCTGGCGGCAAGCAATGACTTGGTCCATTAGGGCCACTCGACCGTGCGGTATCTGGATGGGTGCCCGCACCACGCCATCACGGACCACCCAGAGATATGTAGCGGTGTCAGTGACGAAGTACTCGAGTGCTGCTGTGTTCGCGGGAAGATCGGCTACCATCTCAGCCAAGTCGGCTTCGATGATCGACACTTCGACGACGCCGGTGCGGATACCCTCTTCGGCGACATTCTTGAGCGTCTCCACAGGCCCCTCAGCCAGAAGATCGAGGAATGAGCGTGCCCGACAACGCTCGGCCACGGTAAGAGCAACATCAGTTTCTCCCATCCTGTAGAGAAGCTCGACCAGGCGCTCATAGACATAACGAGTGCGCTCTTGCCATGCCATCTTGATCTCTTCGGAGGTGAGGTCGCCACGAATCGATTCGATGATGGAGAGACTGCTTACATACGCTTCCGAAGCCTGAGTCCACTCCCCAATCTCCTCCAGGGACAGCCCGTAATTGTAGTGGAGATGCCACAATACTGGCGGCGCACCATCGGCATACTCTTCTTCTTCTTCAATCTCTAGCATCAACGAAGCCAGAGCCTCGACAAAGACGGCACGCGCATCTTCTGCTTTCCCGAGGGCCAGATAGGCTACACCGATGTTGTTGTCACTTGAAGCAATCTCTATATGCAATTCGTGTTTGGCGAATATGCTGCGTGCGACGCTCAGAATCTCTACGGCATCCGAGTAGAGGTCGGCTTCCAGACACAGCAAGCCCATGTTCCGCAGCACAAGCGCCTCGGCTATCTCAAGACCCATTGCCTGATACAACAGGATCGCCTCTTCGTAGGCGTCAAGGGCATCCCCATACTCCCCGCCCACAGCAAGAGCGTGGCCCAGATTGCTCAGAACACCTGCAGTGTCGTTCCACATGCCGACATCAAAGAAGACCACGAGAGCTTGGCGATACCTCGTCAGTGCTTCATCGTAGTGCCCGAGGTCGAAGTGCAGCAGACCAAGATTGCTGTCCACTTGAGCCACTCGCACAGGCAAATTGAGAGATACATAGATATCCCTTGCGTGCTGAAATGCTTGCATAGCATGATCATAGAGGGCCAAGTTCTGATAGAGGCACCCCATGTTCGTTCTTACATCTGCAATCTCCGAGACCATGTCTAGTTGTTCAAAAGCTTGGAGCGCAGATTCATAGGCATCCAACGCCCTCTCATACTTCAACAGGTCTGCGTAGGCTGCTCCGATGTGCATGTCAAGAGTGGCAACCCTGATCGCATCATCACGCGCAGTGTAGAACGCCTTGGCCGTGAAGAATGTATCAAGTGCCTCGGCATACATCTCCATCTTCATGTAGAGAACCCCAAGGTTGTTTTCCAAAGCGGCAATCTCTTCATCCAGTCCGAGCTTGGTGTAGATTTCGCGAGCATCTTGGAATAGCGCAACAGCCAACGAATACTCACCCTGCTCACTGTAGGCCGCCCCCATGCCGACAAATGCCATGGCAACTTCGGCTTCCATCCCCCACCGAGTGAACGTCGGAATAGTCTGCTTATAGAAGGAGATCGCCTTGTCAAGCTCAAGGAGTGAAAGATAAGTGTTCCCTATATTCAATGTCATGCCTGCTACGGCGATCTCATCACTCCGAGAGAAGTAAGTGCTTCTTGCAGCTTCGTAGGCTTCCACTGCACCGTCGTACATGGCAAGATCACTCAGAATGTCGCCGACAGTCGCTTGAAGAAGCGCTTGCAGTTCGGCCATTGCTGGGTCCGAGGAAGCGACCACTCCTTTCTCTGCTTCCTCCAGCGCCGTAGAGAGCTCTCCGACCTGACTCTTCTCGACAGCAGCCGAGAAGTGCTCTAGGATAATGACTAGATCGGCTTGCCACTTCCAGCGTACAAATGCAGGAGGCCAGATAGATGACGTAGGGGTTGGGCAAAGGTCTGTCTCCCACCCATATAGGCAGTTTTCCCGCCCGGAGATGGTGCCGAAAAAGTCAGCCAGCCCATGAACCCATCCACAGCCTCGAGTGAATGTATCAATCGCGTAGTCCAGTTGAAAGACACTGCTGTTGCTCAGCGAGAAAGCGGTGTCTCCC
The DNA here is from genome assembly GCA_004525685.1 of Candidatus Atribacteria bacterium. GTDB lineage: Bacteria > Bipolaricaulota > Bipolaricaulia > UBA7950 > UBA9294 > SPBW01. The sequence continues at coordinate 634 of SPBW01000255.1, read as the reverse complement.
GCCAGAGCTATGCCAGCACTGCCACCGCAGATCTCCGAGCGATCAACACTCATGGCGCGTACGCCAGCGAAGATCCCAAGCTCTCCGGTCTCCAGAACAAGGCTCTCCTGGAGCGCTACCTGGCCAGTCCCTATTGCGTAAATTCCTATGTTGCCGTATGCGCAAACTGTGTCCCGGAGTGTAATTCTGGCATCGCCTTGGACTTCGATCCACACGCACGTACTCCCGCCGAGAACGGAGATGCTCTCGATAATTGCACCTCCGTTGTTGACTGTAATCTCAATAGCGGACTCAGTTTGGTCACTCGCGTAGATGCGCACCAGTGATCGCTGCTCTCCCACAACCGAGATCGGCTTGCTGATGGTGAGGTTCTCCGTGTACTCGCCTGCCGCAATGAATACAGTGTCACCTGATGCTGCTGCGTCTATTGCCGCCTGGACGGTCGTGTAGTCCTCTGGGACATGGAGGGTCGCGGCGTGAACGAGGATACTCCCGGCCATTAGAGCTACCAACAGGCAAATACGAATTCTCCTCATCGTCATCTCCAATCTCCCATCAGGTTGAACGGTGCCCAGTAGGCGGGGTGTTCGTAGCCCGGCGTTTGCATGATTTGCAATTGCGCGTCTCGGAGAGC
>SPBW01000063.1 GCA_004525685.1 Candidatus Atribacteria bacterium | reverse complement strand
CGGCAAGATGTGCCGAATCATGATCTCGTCCACGGGCTCGTAGGAGTCGTGGTTGCCACCTGTGAACACAACGATCGTGTCCAAGTCCGGAGTGACAATCAGCCGTTGTCCACCCGAGCCAGCCGCTGTATACGATGCCAACCTCTCACCGCCAATCACAGCATCCATCCGCCACCACAGATACCCGTAGTCCGTGAAGTCATAGACCCCCTCGCCCGGCCCGAACACATACGACGATGCAACCGACGCCTCGACCCACCTCTCTGGCAATCGGCGCGCTCCATTCCACACGCCATCATGAAACATCAGCTGGCCAATCTTGGCGACGTCACGAGGACGCGGCTTGAGATCACCGTGTGGCGATGAAGTTAACCTGCATGCGCGGCCACCGGTAGAGGCGACTACCCAGTGGTCCGAACATGTGCCCGTTGCTCAGTCGCCGAAAACCGCTTCTGGCTGGTCGTAGATATAGCCCGCATCGTCGTGCTGGGCTGCTACGGGGAAGAAGAGCGACGCTGCAGGCACCAGGATCACGATCAACTTGGACGCACACCTCATCGTCAATCACCCCAAGCACCTCGGAATGATGCAGTGTACGATAGCTTCACTACGTCGTCATGATTCGCGACAGAACCGTCCTTCAGAAGCAGCTATTAAAGAAAGCGCCCCAGCGCTCATATTCGCTCAAGTCCATCGGCCTTGCTGGCATGAGGACGGGAGGATGGGCACCCATCTTCAACCACTTGTCGTTGCCTGATGGATTGTAGGGCAGGAGTGAGACCTTGGAGAGGTCATTCTCACGAACGAACGAGGCAATCGCGGACAGATTCTCTTCTGTAGCCGTGTATTCTGGGATCAAGGGAACGCGCACCTGGATGTCAACACCCGATTGCTTGAGTTGAACGAGATTCTCAAGGATGCGAGCATTGCCAACGCCTGTGGCTGCGCGATGCCTGTCGTCATCCATGATCTTGAGATCATAGAGGAAGAGATCGACTGTTCCCTGCAAGAGTTGAACGTACTCTGCGTAATCGAAGTATCCACTGGTATCAACGGCAACGTGGATGCCCTGCGCTCTGATCTGTTCACCAATCGCATGCATGAAGGGCATGTACATCATCGGTTCGCCACCGCTGAATGTCACGCCTCCTCCTGAGGCTTGGTAGAAGGGAAGATCGCGCGCGATTTCTGCGGCAACCCTCTCAGATGACATGGCTTCACCGATGGGTTCGAAAATCTGCATAGACCCGGGGCCCGGTGTCACAAACACCTGCGCCTCGGGCCGCTGAGACTCTGGATTGTGACACCAAGCACACCGAAGCGGACACCCTTTGAGGAAGACGACCGTGCGCAGGCCGGGGCCGTCCTCTGTCGATCCATGCACTAGATCGAAAACAAGCGGATGCTGTGCATCCGGTTCAGGCACTCGTCTAGGTTGATACGGATGTCGGGTAGAGGGCATTCTTCACAAACTCCAAATCCAAGGCGTCAAGCGTTTCCGGCAGCGGCCATCCAGTGTCCTGGTCGTATCCCATCGCCTTGTAGTATTCTGTGCGCGCTGTGCCCAAGTCGGGCGTACTCCCCTTGTTGGGGCCGCGTTCCATCGGGGGGATTCCTCGTGCTCGATCAGGTAGAACAATGTCACTGATTGCAATCCCTTCGCGAACGTTGAACGCGTGACGCACCGTCTTGATCCGTTGGGCGATCCACATGTAGTCCTGGAAATCTTTGTCCCAGCCCGTCGATGTGTTGGCCCACTCTACAATGGGCGGCGGCGCCGACTCATCAAAGGCCATCGCACACATTCCTAGTCCATTGACCAAATCCATGAAACAGCTTGACATCTTGAGAGCCTCGGCCTCAGGGGGATCTGAAGGCTTGCGTTTCATGGGATGGATGTGCAATCCCAGCAGCGGAAGTACGCGGGACGGCTCGTCTAGATCATCCAGATAGGCTTGGCACGGGTACATGCTCGATGTATGTCGCCCTGGAGTGGGCTCAAGTTCGTAGGCAGCGCCAAGTCCGAGGCCAGCCAATGGACTTCTGCAGTCATGCATAGGCAATTCCTGCCCTCCTACATGCATCGCATACGGCACGGTCACCGATCCGTAATACTCGGCCGCCGCTTTGACTCCGCGGCGGAGAATCTCGCCGAATCCCTTTTCCTGCGTCGCCATCTTCTCGACGATATCGATCACTGATTTGCTGTACTTCCATGTTAGATCCAGTCCTTCGGTCTGGAGAGTGGTGAGATGCCCCTTCTCGAAGGCCTCAAACGCCCATGCAACAGTCGCGGCCGTGCTGATTGTGTCTAGCCCCGCACGGTTACAGAGATCATTCACCTTGATGATGCTGCGCACGTGGTCATTGAGAAGCATCGTTCCAAACCCGCACAGCGTCTCGTACTCCGGCTGGTGGGCTTCTTGGATATCAAAATCGTCGTCGATCACACTGACGATGCCGCCACAGGCCATCGGGCAGTGGTGACATCCGTAGCGGCGTGTTCGATACTGTGTCACGCTGTCATTGGATATGAATTGAGAGCTAGCTTCCGGGAAATCATCTTCACCTGTGCCCGCCCAGTTCTTGACAGGCGAGTCGCCGATATTCGCTGAGTTGGATGTCACCCCAGGCGTGCCCCACGTCGTCATCACGTAGCGATCCATTTCCGCTGGAGGCGAGAACAGCTTGGGATGCTTGGACAAGAACCGCAGCAATCCGGCAAACAACGGAGCATTCATCAGCTTGCCAAGAAAGCGATCCATGCGGAGGTGCTTGTATCGATCAAAAGCCCGCATGTAGGCGACGGTAATGCGGGATTGCGTCTTGACATCGTGAATCTTGACAGGCTGCGTCCCTCGAACACACAGCGCTTTTAGCTTCTTCGATCCCATGACCGCGCCAAGGCCACTTCGAGCTGCCAATCTACCTTTGTCTGTCACGATGCCGGCAATCGGTGACTGCCACTCTCCGGCAGGGCCGATGCATGCAATCTGAACGTCATCGCCGTAGGTCTTCTTGAACCAATCGTCAGTCTGCGCCGTATCTGTGCCCCACAGATCAGACGCATCAAGAAGCTCTTGCTGCGCGCCGTCGAGCAGGAGATAGACTGGAGTCTTGGCCGCTCCCTTCACGAAGATGCCGTCGTAGCCCGTCTTTTTGAGCGCCGGCGCAAAATACCCTCCGCAATTGGCGTCTCCCCACGTGCCTGTCAATGGACTCTTGCCCGCCACCATCCAGCGTCCGCTGAAGAACGCGCCTGTGCCTGTCAGCAGTCCGCTCATGAAGGCAAGGTGATTGTCCGGGCCCAACGGATCGACGTTTGGCTTCTGATTCTCAAAGATGTATCTCGCCGCAAGCCCGTAGCCAGTTAGAAACTGCTCGTACCACGCGTCCTCAATGGGAACCTCTGTGAAGCAGGAGGCCGAATCTCCTCCCACTTCGTAGTCCGACAGATCCACCACGAGTATCTTTCCCATGTACCCGAAAGGCATGCTCCCTCCTTGCTTCTATGCAGTTGCTGTGCCCAATTTGGTCAGATGCTTGAGCCGGTTGGCCATGTATCCGAACTTCATCACGTAGTTCAGATTGCCTTGCGTCTGCAACTTGTTGTCGAGAATGAACGCGAACACGTCGGGATCCTCTGCCAGAAGGAATTCCCACAGCGCCTTCGCATTAAGGAACGTGATCTCCACATCGAATGTCTTTGCCGCGCCTTTGCGTACTCGCAATCTCTGGCGTTTGAACAACAGAATGCGAACCGGCTCGAATCGAGCCGTAACCTTCACGCCTCCGTCTTTGCTCTTGAATACGTAGGTGGCGTTGAAGACGTCGCCCCCATACTCGATATTTCGGTGATACGCAGGATCAATAGCCAGCGCCAGCCGCATCGCATCGAGTAGCAGGATTAGAAAATCGTCGGACAGCTCATTCTCGATCTGAGCAATGAGCCGTCTGACACTCCACCCCAGCCGAACCTTTCGAACCGCCGTCGTCGGCCCAGTCATCATGATGACTCTCCCTTGGTTTGATTGAGTAGCACGGCCTTGCGTGCGAACAGGTCGTATTGGCTTCGCGTAATCAACTCATTCTGCATCGCCTCATTCAGATCCTTGAAATACGCCGAGTACCCAGATACGCGCACGATGAGGTCGGGGAACCGCTCTGGATGCTCTTTTGCCTCAAGAAGCGTTCCGTAGTCCTGGACGGTGAATTGCACCTGCATCCCGCCAGCACCGAAGTACCCCGTGATGAGATCTCTGAAGCCCTTGACGTAGTGAGGGTTATCTAGGCTGTGGAAGAAGGGTGTGTACTTCATGTTCAACGCGATCCCGCCTGGAATGGGATACTTCACGCTGCCTACCTCATGATCCAGTCGACATAGGCCCCCGACGGCGTTGTAGGCTGCCAATAGGTCTTTGGCGCTTTGTGACACAGGAGTAATGCCGCTAGAGAACACCTGCTTGGCTTTTCGACCGCTGGGGAGCGCTCGGCCGACTTGTCCCAACCCAGCATGATTGGTCATCGTCCAGAACGCAGGTCTATAGACGCCGCCACGCGCGTTGTCCTTGTGCTGATACAGATCAAAGAGCAGGGTAATGAGCCACTGTGCGTTTCGCTGCGCGATGTTGCCATGTCCATTCGAGCTCAGCGATCCAAACTTGGGAGCCTGAGCTAGGATAAGCTGCCGAAGCTCCTCGTATCCCTCGAAGTCATGGGCTACGGCATCTCGCATCACTTCAAACGGATTCTCGTCTCTGTCTTCATCTTCGTCATACCGCGTTGCCAGCCACTCAATGGCATTGAGAGAGTCGCACACATCGGCAAATCCGACATGCGTCGCTCCTGACGAATTGTATGTGGCACCTCCATCTGTCAGGTCCTTGCCATGAGTCATCGGCCCACAGAAGAAGCACGACAGAAGCGGTGACGGAAGCCAGTCGCGATGCGATTCGCCTAGGGCGTTGGCCAGTGACACAGACTGGTCGACCAAGAACTCTAGTTGCAGTCTGAACGCAGCCAGGAATTCCTCAAACGTGTCGATGCCTTCCAGACTGATGAAGTGCGGGTTGATCGGATTGTGCCCTTCCAGTTCAAGAGGCGGGCGATTGCCTTCGTTCAAGGTCATGTCCATCGCAGCGGTCAGGTTCAATAGGATGGCTGAGGTTTCGGCGAAGGACTGCCCAGACGTTGTCGGCTCGACGCATCCGACAATGGCGTAGTCGCGAGCATCTTCCAGCTTGATCTTCTGTCCAACGAGAGAGGCGATGACGACCTCGTCGTTGTACACGGCTGGAATGGCACGCGTCTTGAGGATGGTTTGGGCAATCCACTCCTGATACTCCGGCGGATTCTTGTCCAAATGGAGGCGGGCATTCACGTTGGGATCTCGGATGCTCAGCATCTGTGTCGCCTTGAGCATCAGATAGGTCAGATCGTTGACAGCATCCTCTTCCTGACGATCAATCCCTCCCACTGTGACGGCGGGCACCGAGCCCGCCCCTCCGAACATCTTCTCTGCGCTTTCGGGAACGAGATTGGTGTTGTCGGCGATCTTGAACCACAAGCATCCGATCAACTCCAATGCGCGATCGATCAACTGCTGTTTACTTTCGTGCGTCGTGCACTTCTCAGCATCCATGCAGTAGTAGGGGTAAAGGATCTGGTCCAATCGTCCCGGGCTCATCGCCATGTTCACGTTCTCGGCGAGGATAGCCACATGGCAGAGCCAGAGAGCGTTGACTGCTTGATGGAAGCTCGTTGCCGGGTGTGCAGGCACTTGCGTGAGCACGTCGCGCATCGTTTCCAAACCCAGCCGGTCCGCTTTGTCCCTCAGATTGTTGGCATAGGCAAGAATGCCATGCATGGAGATCTGCATTGCACGATAGAAGTGAGCTTTGGCCGCCGCGTCCGGCGAGACCGCGCCACTTGCAGCGTGCTCCATGCGCGTCGCCTCGTCGATCATCTTGAGCAGACCATGTTTGAGGACGTCTTGGAAATAGGGCACGGTGTGAGAGATCACAGCCCCGCCTCCGTTGATGAAGAAGGACACCCGCTCCATCAGATCTAGCGCAAGCAATGTGTCAGATGACTCCTGTGTCAACCTCGTCCTCGTTCGCTCAAGCACGGTCTTGTCCATCCAGTAGGGGAAGACCTCGAGATTCAGGGCCATGGCATCCTCTGCGGACAGCTTCTGGGGATTGGACGTTCTGGTGCTAATCTGATCCAGTTCAGGCCAGATGCTCATCCCAAGAAACTCTGGATAGACGGGTGCGCCCATCTCCTTGGATGTCGTCGCACCTGCTAGGAGATTGTCATCGTGGAAGTGGATTTCCCGGTTTGACAAGTAGTCATTGATCGCCTTGGCACGGCGAATCACCATCGGATCCCGAGCATTCTCAGGCGCCCTCATCGATTTCGTGATCAGGAGTGCTCGTTCGACGCACACCTCCACACCCTTCCCGTTTCTTCGCTCGATGATGTCTAGATACCCTGTTTTGAGACGGTGCAGGCGCGGCGACTCTTCTAGCGATCGCTTTGACAGCGCCTCAAGTGCTGCGTCAGGTGCAAGAAGCATCCTACTCATTCGTGCCTCCTTGAATCGGCTGGCCGCCAGGCTCGTAGTGGATTCGCTTGGACGTGAATCCCTTCCCCGTTTCGTAGTAGAAGATCTCGGCCCCTGGCCCTTGCTTGTCCTTGTGACAGAGCCATCCGCCTGTGTTGCTCACGAGCAGTCTCCCAGCAGCTGCGCGTGAGCATCCGGGTACTGCGATATCTCCAGGTCCATGCCACGAGACGGGCTGGTGTGTATGGCCGAAGATCATTCGACTGGGATAGGGGATTTCGAAGGGATAATCCTGTTGTACGTCCTCGATCTCGCGAATCGTTGCCTTGTAAAACTCGTCGAAGTTCTCCTTGACATCGCGATCATCAAGATAGGTTTGGTAGTCACGAGCAGATTTCGTCTTGCCAAGGAGCCGCTTGAGGATCGATTTGATCACCAGGTGAATGCCCCACTTCGCGCCGGGGATGCGGAGCAGGCCCGAATTCAATGTCGAGAGAAGCTCATCAAGAAGTCGATCCAAGTACCGATTGACGTCCCCCATCTGGTGCGCTTTGATGTCGTGTTCCAGCTTGCGGATGACGTCTGTCAGAGGCCCGGCCTGCCCGATCGCCGAGCAGCTGAGTTGGCTGGTGGGACAATTGATGCCCACCATCTCCACCAGATCGAGTTGACCACGCCGACTAAGCTTCAGATCATCCCCAACGATCTTCACGGCCCATTGCCCAAGGAAGGACCAGAAGAAGTTGAAGTACTGGCCATGCGTCATCATGACCGTCTCCCCCTCCGAAACGAAGTACAGATTGGGATAACCGAAATAGAAGTCAGTGGGTGGGGACGTGATGAAGTCCAGAAACAGTCCGCCGTACCTGCGGTCGACGATGTTGTTCACGCCGTGCAGATAGACATCGCAGACGCCCTTATCAGGGCGTTCATGGATGATGGTGGGCACGGACATACGGAACTTCTCGGCTTTTTCGCCACTGCTTAATCGCCGAATGATGCTGACTTGGTATTCCACGGTGTGCCACATGTCTACATCATGATTTCCGGAGATGTAGATGATGGGACCGCATCTTGACTCATCCCCTGTTGAAGGCCGTCGGCGCAGAATCTTATCTTCGATCATGCGCCCAAACCATGCGCGCCCGATCTCATAGACCAAGCTGTAGTGCTCGATAGAGAAGTCGAGAATATCTCCCAGCAGCACAAGATAATCGAGTGGCTCGCCCCGGAATTGATCGTGAATCGATTTCTGGAACAGATCATAGCCATGTCCCATGACATTCTCGGATGACGATGATCGACCCGCCATAGAGGAATCGGGATCACCCAAGTGGACGTCCGATATCACTGCCAGCCTCATGTTTCCCTCCAACTTTAACAAGAGGCTTATACCTCTTGTTACCCCCCATTTGCCGGTTGATGAGCATATCATACTACGTCTTCGCCGGACTACTGCCATTGCCCGCTCCTTTCATGCTCGAAAGGGGTTTCGTAGCTCCGACGATACTCTAGGCTTCACTGCAGCCTGTTCAGCTTCGATTGCGCAAGCTCTGACGTGTCCTCACGCCAGAAGCTACTGCATCACGAGGGGGGCATGAAATCAAAGAGGCCTGCGCGCGCAGATCGTTCTACAAGGGCGGAATCACCCCCTCGTCGGTCGGATTCGCAAGTCCGATCCCCTTCGCTTGGGTGTGCAGCCGTAATGGGCAGGTTTCTAGACCTTGGCCAAGTCGTGGCTGCTGTCAGAAGATATGGCGCTTGATCAGCACTCCGGACAGATTGCGCAACGTCTGAGGCTGCTGTCAGAAGATGCGGACCACGATTCGGTTGACACCCATACCCATGGATGGTTTGGCAGGGCGGTACTTGCCGCTACTTCTTAGGTACAATGGGACAAACCTCTGTTCTGCTGGATGGCACCTGTGATGAGACTTCGCGTAAACCAGATCATTCTGAAACTTGAGTACACGCCCGAGGACGTCGTGCAGGCGATCGCACGGCGATTAGCCACGCCCGCAGAGAACCTCTGCAATGTTGAGGTCCTGCGCCGGTCTGTTGATGCTCGCAAGAAGGATCGCCCACCGCTATACGTACTGTCTGCAGACGTCGACTATGCGGGCGAGACGCATCCTGCTCTGTCCCCGGGACAGATCGACGTGGTTGAGGTGAGACAACCTCGTCCGGCAATCACAGCATCGCGCCCCGCAAGAGAACGTCCCATCATCGTCGGTGCAGGGCCAGCTGGATTGATGGCCGCACTGACGCTGGCAGAAGCCGGATATCGACCTCTTTTGGTGGAGCGTGGTGCCTCGACGCAAGAGCGCACCCCCCAAGTGGAAACCTTCTGGCGGCACGCCCTTCTTGATTCGGAAAGCAACGTCCTTTTTGGTGAGGGCGGTGCAGGCCTCTTCTCTGACGGAAAACTGACAGCGCGATCCAAGGATCGCGCATCCATTCGCCACTTCTTTCAAATCCTCGTCGATTGCGGTGCATCGCCTGACATCCTCATCGACGCGGAACCTCACATCGGAAGCGACGTTCTCGGAACCGTTATTCCCGCACTGCGCCAGCGCGTGATCGACGCAGGCGGCGACGTCGCATTCAACACCAGGCTCGACGACCTTCTGATTGAGGATGGCACGCTACGCGGTGCCGTCGTCTCAGGGACCGAGCATCGTACAGATGCCTGTTTCCTCGCCACTGGGCACAGTGCCCGTGACGTCTATCGCATGCTGGCCGACATTGACGTACCGCTGGAAGCCAAACCATTCGCCGTTGGCGTCCGTCTGGAATTACCCCAGCGGCGAATCGACTGGTCGCAATATGGACGCTGGTCGCTCGAATCTCCTTTGGGCAGCGCCAGCTTCCGAGTGACGTGGAAGGGAGGCCCCGACAATCGAGGCTGCTACAGCTTTTGCATGTGTCCGGGAGGCCTCGTGATGGCCTGCGCATCGTCAGAGGGCATGCTGACGACCAATGGCATGAGTTTCTCAGGCCGAGCCAAGCCATTCGGTAATGCCGGATTCATCGTACCCGTTGGACAGAACGACTTCCCTCAGATTGATGGCCGTCACCCAGCCCTTGGCGGTATCGCATTCCAGGAGACGTTTGAGAAAGCAACCTTCGAGGCAGGAGGCTCAGACTACAGTCTCCCTGCGCAGCGTCTAGCCGAGTTTCTCGAAGGCACTGATCCGACAGATATTCCTGCAGAGCGTTCCTGCACGCGAGCCGTGCCTGCCAACCTTGAACCGCTGCTTCCCCCCGTCGTCGTCGAAGTTCTCCGCCGCGCCATTCCCCGCATGCTCCGCGAACTCAATGGCGTAAAGCCAGAAGAAGTCCTCGTCTATGCAGCGGAGACGCGCAGCTCAAGTCCCGTTCGGATCATCCGTGACCCTTCGACATGGGAATCTGTCGGAGTGCGAGGACTATTCCCATTGGGAGAAGGATCAGGATACACAGGCGGCATCGTCAGCTCTGCCCTCGACGGCATGAACGCTGCCATGCGCTGGTTGGCCGTTAACGGCTAGGGCCGACAGCGCGGCTGGGGCGCTCGTCCATCCCCCATTGCAGAACGTCACCCTCGCCCGTCAGGCTTCAAAGATGCGAACCATCGGGCAGGATCCTCGCATTCACTCGCCGAGGCTGGAGACCTTCTCCCACTCCCTGACGCCGCCGGGAACGATCGTGAAGAGGGGGTTCGGCTCTGGGCTCTCGATGCCGGCCAGCCGACAATGACGTTCCGGGTCACGAACACTGAGATTGGCCATCAAGTGCCGCCACTCGTATTCCAACTGCCCTCGAGTTTCCTCGATGGGCTCGACAGCATGAGGCCGTGTTGGAAGTTTCGTGCCGTCAAAGCGATAGCCTCGTGTCTGCGATTCGGCCAGCACACCGCGCAAGTACTCACACAGAACCGTCGCCGGCTGCTTGTGTCCACGGAACCGGACCAACTGCGGGTGGTTTCGGTAGCCTAGGGTCCTGCCTTCCAAGACCGCCTTCGCCAGCAATCCTTCACGCCACAGGGCCACCAGGCCCTTTGCATCGAGATACTTGGGATGTACGGTCCAGAGCCGCATGTCAGATCACCTTCCGCCGGCGCCCGGCCGCCCCGCCTGTCGACATCCGCGCAGCGCCGT
>SPBW01000144.1 GCA_004525685.1 Candidatus Atribacteria bacterium | reverse complement strand
GCTGTGGGAAATCCCGCGCGAGTGATCGGCAAGGTGCCGTGCGATGACGAGCGAACTCATGGATAGCGTCCACCTACCCAATATGGTGTTCAAGCAAGGACCCGGGTTCAGCTTGTGCGATCCTGAGTGAAGACGAGGCATTGCCAAGGTTCCAGATGAAGGACCATCTTCCCCGCAGCAAGATGGCAGGCGACGCCATCGATGTGATCGACAAGAGGCGTACTCTCTCCGGGGATGTCCTCCAACGTCAGCTCAATTCGTTCCGCGCTCGCATTCCCGACAACGAGGATTGTGCGATGCGCATCATGCCGAACATAGGCGAGGACCTGTTCGTGTGAATGCGTTGGCACGGCCATTGTCTGTGGCGTTGGATCAATGATCAATGACTGGAACTGCTCGCGGAGGGTCAGGGTCAGGCGTATCGCGCTGTCTAACTCAGAAGTGGCGAGCCAGTTGTATGCGTAGGCGTTATAGAGCGGGAGACATGATTCCGGGAATCGTTCGGCCTCATCAGGAGCGAAATCCAATCCTGTGTTGACGGGCAGGGTCTCGCCGAGTTCAAACCCCGAATGAATGAAGGGGATGGCGGGCAAGAAAGCACCAAGAATGAAGCTCAAGCGCGATTGAGCAACGCCTCCCTCGCGGCTTGCGCAGCGCGGCGTGTTGTGCGTCTCGGGTGTGGCGAAGAAGGGCAGCGGGGATCCATGCGTTGCCAGCTCTTCCAACACCTCGCGTCTCATGCTCTCAGGGCGGTGAATGCGCCACCACAGATTGCCGATCAGCGCATTGTATCCTTCGTCCTTGCTCTCGGTGCGTACGGTGAATTCCTCTTCCCAGAGCGCGAAGGAAGGATCGGCACCTCGAGCGCCAGAGACAACACGAGACATCAAGGCGCGGGGCAATGCATGGCCCATATCGATCATTGCGCCATCAATCTGAAATAGACTCTGGAAGTGGGGCAGTATTCCAGCGATCTGATCCCAAAGATCAGGAACAACGTTGGCTGGCATGGTCAGAGCCTCGTCATACATGCGAATCGTGTTGTAGGCGATGTAGTTGAAGTCGCGGTGATCATACAGACGCAGATATGTCACATCGCTCCATGCTGGTTGCTGATCATCGGGTGGCCAATCTGCGAACGCGCCAGGTATCCGCACCTGCGTGCCATCTTCCGTGATCCCAATGAAGCCGGCTTCCGATGCCATGACATGGCCATGCTTTGGTGGCTGAACGAACATGGCTCGATAGGCCGCAGGAGGCGCTGGAAGGTTCTTGAAATGGCCCCCGTGCACTTGAGATTTGATCTTCAGTAGCTGCGCATCTGGGAAGAGAGGACTTCTGTATCCTGGCTGACCAGGGTTCGCCTTGTCTTGATCAGGGATATCTTCGCGGATCCAATAGAACCATCGAGGATTCTTAGGAATCCAGGCACTGTCTCTTGCCGCCGTACGCAGTACGAATTCGACGACGATGCGAATGCCAAGTCTGTGTGCGGCTTCCACGAATGCCTTAAACTCTGCCGCCGAGCCCAGCCCGACCAGCGGTTCGGAAAGCGCTTCGTCGAGATGATAGGGATCAGCGATGGCATACGGTGACCCAAGAGTCCCCTTCCGCCCTGCTTGCCCGATTTGGCAGATGGGAAGGAGATGTACGACGTTGCATCCCAGCCCCCGGATATAGGGCAGCAAGGCAATGGCCTTTAGGAATGTGCCTGTCTCACGAAGGCCACTGCGATTCAAGACAGACACGTGGCCATCGCCATCATGGTCGAATGCACAGGAAGCTCGTACAAAAAGGTTGTACACAACGGCCTGCCTTGACCATTCCCCCTCCTTGCCCTCGATGCGCGATGCGGCTTCCGTGTGGAGAATCCTCTCGATTGACGAGCGCCAGAAGGATGTGGCTTGAACCTCAACCGAATCTGACGATGCGGAAAAGTCGAGCCACCGGGCAGGAACAAGATAGCGAAGATCTGTCCCTAGCCCCTTTCGCTCCATCCACGAGAGTCGATTGAGAAGCTCGAGAAGTGCGGGAGTGTCCTCCTGGGTGTTTGGTGTGTCTGATTGTAGGCGAGTGCGTGTTGAGCTTTGCAGCCATGTGGATAGGTGAGAAGGCGCCTTGCTCTGCTGAAAATCCTTGGCTGCGACAGTAAGTCCAATGTCGTCACCGAGCTGCTCTCGCAAGGCATGCAAGTGGTTTGATACCCAAACATAGAGATCAGCTGCCGTTCGTTTCGGGAATCGCTCAGGAAGGCCTTCCTGGATTAGGATCTCACGAAGAGGCCTGTACAAGCTATCGTACCAGGACTCAACAGCCTCCTCGTATCCAATGTCGCGTTTGAGATCTAACCCCAGGAAGTAGCGCCGCTTGTCGATGTGCTCAAGGATGGTCGCATAGCGGCCAGGTCTCGTGAATTGGATGTCTTGTTGGGGTCGAAGAATGTCGAGTCTTGTCTGCTTCAGGAAGTCGCTGTGTTCCTTCTTGATGATGAGATCTGGAATGTCCGTATCCTTGTCAATGGTTACTCCAATGCGGAAGTAGATGACTTCTGCCTCGATTGTTTTCATGCCCAACTGCCGGGCGACGGAAACGCGGTGATTCCCATCAACGACGAAGAAAGCATCACCCACGCGATAGACCTTGATCGGCGGGAACCCCAGATCGCTGTCAAACAGCCTGCGAACCTGCGTCCAGCGGTCGGCGCTCTCATTGCGCTTGGGCAGGAATTCGCGATCGAATTCGTGGTAGCGGTTCACGCTTCCGATGACGCGGTCGATCTCAATCTCCTGAATGCCACCATACGAGACTGAGCGCACATCGATCTGGCGTCGGACAAGATCGAATGGAAGCAACAGGGATGGCTTGCCCTTGAAGAACGCGAGGACCCGATTCCAGTTAGCTTTGCGGCGTGCACGCTCGAAATCGCGTTCCATCATATCGATATCTCCAAGACTTCATACCCATAGACATTCCTAATCTGGGTGCCATGATACATCTTCGGGGCCACATCGTATCCATACGCAGGATGGACGTGTCCGTGGAAATGATGCGACGGGCGATAGCGACGAAGGAACGACAGAAATGAGCGAAACCCTTGATGACAGCGATCAAGGCCATCGTGAATTCCGTAGGGCGGGGCGTGCGTAACCAACACGTCGATACCGCGTCTGGTTGTGATGCGGGTCCAGAGTAGTCGTGGTTCAATCGACGCAATACGTCTTCGCATCTGCCAGTCTGTATATTGATTGCTCGTGCCACCATAGTACATGGAGCCGCCAAATCCCGCGATCGTCAACGGCCTCACATGAGGAAGCCGCAGCGTGATCAGTCGAGCATCGATGTTGATGGCCCCTTCAGGCGCCTCAATGGTTCGTCCATCGAATGTGTGCATCGCACGATCATGATTGCCCGGCACATAGAGCATGGGCACATTCAACACCGTCAGAACGTACTCGAGATACGGAAACGGAAGATCGCCACACGAGAGTACGAGATCAACGTTCTCGAATCTCGGCAAGATGTCAGGAGAATACAGAATCGCGTTCACCTGATCACTCAGTACGAGAACGCGAATAATCTTCTTCTGTTCTGCCATATACGACTCCCTGCTTGGTTGCCATGGTTAGGTTGACTCGTCGCGGGGCCGACCCTATACTAGAGTTAGTTTCTTCTGTGAAGGAAGTAAGTGTATGCAGATGCATAAGGGCGATCAAGAGCTTGTTCGTAGCCAGAATCGGGCACTGGTGATTAACCTGCTACGGCTTCATGGCCCGCTTTCTCGCACCGAAATCTCTGATCGAACGCGGCTTGCTCCGTCGGCACTGACGCGGCTTGCTCGTGACCTTCTTGAGGAAGGCGTCGTGATTGAGACGGGCAAGAGCGATTCTACGGGCGGCCGGCCAGCGGTGCTGATGTCCTTGAATCCTGAGTATTCCAGAAGCATCGGGATCAAGGTGGAGCGTGCGAGAATCCTCGCGGCAGCCGTCGATATTACGGGTGCCATTCGATCGAGGGCAGAAGTTTCTTTCCTTGAGCCGCCTTCCCCGCCCAAGGTTATTTCGGCTATCGTGAAACTTGTGAAGAAGCTCGCCTTTGATCGTGTCCTGGGCGTTGGAATCAGCATTTCTGGATTCGTGGACCCGACAACGGGCATGGACCTATACTCCCCCATTCTCGGATGGAGGAAAGTTCCCCTGCGCGATCCACTCTCTGAGAAGATGGCCCTGCCGGTATGGATTGAGAACGATGTTAACGCGCTTGCTCTTGCCGAACGTTGGTATGGTGCCGGGCGCGACTATAACCATTTCATCTGCATTACAGTGGGCGAGGGGATTGGCGCAGGCGTCGTCATTGGCGGAGAGATCTATCGAGGTGCATTCGGCGGAGCGGGGGAACTGGGACACATCACCATCAATCCTGATGGGCCTGTCTGCCGTTGCCAGGATCGAGGTTGTCTAGAGGTCTATGCGTCAGATTGCTTTCTCTCCGCAGAGGCCTCGAGACTGGGATTTGACAGTATTCAATCATTGATCGAGGCTGCACGAGATGGCTCACGAGATGGCAAAGAGGCGTTCGCACGTATGGGGCGTTACTTGGGGCTCGGAGCCAAGAACCTCGTCAATCTGCTGAATCCAGAGGCCATCATCCTTGGCGGAGAACGAATGGATGCCTCTGATCTATTTCTTGATGCCATTGAGAATGAAGTACGAAGACACGCCTTCCCGTCTGAAGCGGATCGCCTGCAAATCGTCCCCACGGAGCTGGGTACAGACGGGTTTCTCATTGGATCAGCGACGCTTGTTGCCGCCGACTTCTTCAGAGTTCCGGCAAAGGAGGCCGTTGGATGAGCCTTGGACTCCGACTCTCTCGCACTGGAAATCTGCAGATGTGGGCAGGGGAGCGAATGCTCATCTCGAATCTAGATCTCGATATTCAGCGGCGGGTGACTGAGAGTGCTGGGAAGGATGCTCTGCAGGCCTCGCCATGGGAGTGGCTCGATGGAACCAGTCGCGGCGAGGTCTGTCAGCATCTGCGCCGCGTTGTTCAGAAGAGTGACAGCCCTCTGCTCACAGCTGAGATCCGACTGGACCAGAATGTCGCCACATTCACTGTCACAGTTGAGCAGACGCTCACCAAGCTTCACGTGGGAGACACATTCGAAGCGTTTTCTGTCGCATTTCCGCGAATGACGGTGCCGGATTGTTACAGATGCTTCCTCACTACCTATGGTCTTGGACCATCTGGAAACGGAGGCGTGGGCGGCTACTGGCCAGAAGCCATGGTCGTTGATTCGACGGAGGATCTCCCCTCGCAAGCGTTCGCCCCAGTTGTCTTGTTTGGCGAAGCAGGTGCCCTTGCCATAGCTCCGACGAGTCAGTTCCTGACGAGCATGCTCCTCCGCGATGGCAACGATATCGTTAGGACGCTGCATGGATCG